>CAYZWD010000085.1:4309-4780 GCA_964482115.1 uncultured Acidiphilium sp.
AATAATCGGCAAAAAGCAGCCGAGCGGGAGAAATTATGATAGAAAAAACACAAAACGAAAAAAACGAGCTATTAAAAAAGCGTGCCGTAATAGTAGGTTACGGCAACAGAGGGCAAGTTTACGCGGGCTACGCGTTATCCAACCCGAATGAGCTTGAAATAGCGGCGGTGGTAGACGTAAACGAATTCCGCCTAAAAGAGGCAAAACAAGAACACGGGCTTAGCGACGACGTGCTTTTTACTTCTTTTAGCGAATTTTTAAAAAGCGGCGTTGCGTGCGACTTCGTTATTAACGCCACGATGGATCAATATCATTATCAAACCGCAATGGAAATTTTAAACGCGGGCTACGATATGCTTTTAGAAAAGCCGATAGTACCGTCGAAAGAGCAACTTTTTGCCATACGCGACAAAGCGCGCGAAAAGAATTGCAAGGTATTCGTGTGCCATGTTTTGCGTTACACTCCTTTTT
>CAYZWD010000086.1:0-4746 GCA_964482115.1 uncultured Acidiphilium sp.
AAAGGCTTTCTACGTAGCGGCGTTGCCCTTCGGCGAATATGGTATCGAACGCCAAAGTCGATTTGCCGCTGCCCGAAACACCCGTGAACACCACGAGCTTGTCCCGCGGGACGGTTACGCTTACGTTTTTTAAATTATTCTCTTTTGCTCCCGTAACTTTTATGCTGTCTATCATTTTAAGTGCTCTCTGAATTCTTTTATCGTGCAAGGTCGACCCTTTTTTTCGCCTTTTCCGCGCGGTTTTTTCGACCTTTTTTTGACCTTTTTGCGCGTTTTTTCGACATTTTCCGCGCGTTTTTTCGACATTTTCCGCGGTTAGCCGCGCATTTTAAGTTTTAGTTTTGCTATAGTATCGCGAATTTCTATACAGCGCTCGAAGTCTAAATTGTTTTGCGCGACTTTCATAAGCGCTTTTAGTTTTTCTATTTCGTCCGGAATATCCTTTTTGGCAACGTTTTTGGTGCGGTCTGCTTTTTTGGTTATTTCTAAACTGTTAGAAACGGGTTTGATTATAGTTTTAGGAATTATTCCGTACTTTTGGTTGTAATCGTTTTGAAGCGTGCGGCGGCGGTTGGTTTCGTCGATGGCGCGGCGCATACTGTCCGTTATTACGTCGGCATACATTATAACTCTGCCCTCGCTGTTTCGCGCCGTGCGCCCTATGGTTTGAATAAGCGCGGTATCCGAACGCAAAAAGCCCTCTTTATCGGCGTCTAAAATAGCTACGAGCTTAACTTCGGGTATATCAAGCCCCTCGCGCAAAAGGTTTATGCCTACGAGCACGTCTATCTCGCCGCGGCGTAGCTCGCCTATTATTTCTATGCGCTCCAGCGTATCTATATCGGAGTGCATATACCGCACTTTTTTGCCGTGTTCTTTGAGGTAATCGGTTAAACTTTCAGCCGATTTTTTTGTTAGCGTAGTTATTAAAATTCGCCCGCCGTTTTTTACCGTGGCGTTTATTTCACCCAGTAAATCGTCAATTTGCCCACTTATTTTTCTTACTTCCACGGGCGGGTCTATAAGCCCCGTCGGGCGCAAAATTTGCTCTACCACTTGCCCCGCTTTTTTAAGCTCGTAGTCCGCAGGGGTTGCAGATATGCACACCATTTGCCCAACTCTCGCGTCGAATTCGTCGAACGTGAGCGGGCGGTTATCGTAAGCCGAACTAAGCCTAAAACCAAAATCTACTAGGTTTTTTTTGCGCGAACGGTCGCCGTTATACATTGCGCGAATTTGCGGCAAAGTCATGTGGCTTTCGTCTATAAACAATATAAAATCATCCGGGAAATAATCTAAAAGCGTAAACGGCGGCTGACCGGGACTACGCCCGTCAAAATACCTACTGTAATTTTCAACGCCGCTACAATAGCCTATCTCACTCATCATTTCTAAATCGTAAGAGGTGCGCTGTTTTAAACGCTGAGCCTCTAAGCGCTTGCCGTCTTGCTCTAAGGCCGAAACCTCGTCGATCATGTCTTGCTCTATTTGCCGCAACGCCTTGCCCATCGTGCCGTTAGATACCGCGTAATGGCTTGCGGGGAATATAACGGCATGTTTAAGTTCGGATATTATTTTGCCCGTAACGAAGTCTGCCTCGCAAATTCTGTCTATTTCGTCGCCGAAAAACTCAACGCGCAAAATTATTTCCGAGTTAGACGACGGAAAAACCTCCACCACGTCGCCGTGCACGCGGAACGAAGAACGCTGAAAATCTATATCCTTGCGCTCGTATTGAATGGCTACCAAGCGGCGCATAAAATCGTCGCGGTCGAGCGCCTGCCCCGGCCTTAGCGATATGGCTAAATCGTAATATTCTTGCGGCGCGCCCAGCCCGTATATGCACGAAACCGAAGCCACAACTATTACGTCGCTGCGCTCGTGGAGCGCGCACGTTGCGCTGTGGCGCAGTTTATCTATTTCGTCGTTTATAGATAAGTCTTTTTCTATATAAGTATCGGTTTGCGGAATGTACGATTCCGGTTGGTAATAGTCGTAATAACTAACGAAATATTCAACGCGGTTTTCGGGGAAAAATTCGCGCAGTTCGTTGCAAAGTTGCGCCGCCAACGTTTTGTTGTGCGCTATTACCAGCGCCGGGCGCTGAAGCCGCTCTATAACGTTAGCCATGGTAAACGTTTTGCCGCTGCCCGTTACGCCTAGCAAAACTTGGGTGCGTAGCCCGTCTAAAAACCCTTCGGTGAGCTTTTCTATCGCTTGAGGTTGATCGCCCGTCGGCTTAAATTTTGAATGAATAACGAATTTTTTGTTTTCCATAAAAAGCTCCCTAAGTTCTTTTTAGTTTTTAGCCCGCATTATTATTTTAGGCGTAACCCAGCTTTTTTAAACAGCGCTAGGTTTGCGGTTAATTTTTTAACCCAAAAGTGCCGATAACGGGCTTATAGGCAGACTTTTGCGTTTTTACTAACCGAATTGAAAACTTGTTTTTAGCTGAAAAACGCGTATAAAATTCTACCCGCCAAAAAGGTTACCAAGGCGGAAACAACCGCTAGCCCCAAGCGAAAAAGCAGTTTGTTTTTATTTTCGCGCAGCTCCGATTTATACCCCGCGCCACGCTTTTTTAACGCGATATACAAAAACGGTTCGCCGCGGCGGTCGGTGTAAATTACGTCGATATAATCTTCGGAATCGAGTGTTTTTAACGCAGATTTTAACCGTTCTTCGCTGCATTTTTGCTTTTTGTTAACTAAGTCGTAAAGCTCGCTAAAGCAAGTTAAAAAGCGTGCGCCGTCATTTTTAAAAAACTCGCTTAGCAAAACGTTTAAGCAAGCGCGTTCAAACTTTTTAAGCATTCGCGCCCCTCGTTAAATAAATCGCCGCGAATATCACGGCAGCTAAAATTAAGGCGCAAAAACCACCGCAAGCCCCGCCAAAAAACGAATAAAGCGCACACTCGCGCCGCAAAACGCTTTTATAAAGCTGTTTGCCGCGTTTTTCTGAAAAATATTCTAACCCCTTTTCGACGGGCATTAGCAAATATTGCCCGCCCGCGGAATATCTGAGCGATATATACCCGCCCTCCGCAAGCCTGCTTATGCACCTTTCGGCATTTGGTATTTCGGCAAAATCGTCTGAGCAAAGCACGGTATAGCCGCCGTGGCTAAGTTCTATTACCCGCCTAAGGGCTTGTTCACAATTTACTTCGAGCATGCTTTTATTTTGCGTAAAACCACGAAACTATATTTATTTTTGCATTAATTGCGCAAAAATTTTTTTATTTTTTATTTATCGTTTGCGCTGACGCCCGCACGTTCGTCGTTTCTTATTACTTACGCCCGCGCGCTTTTGTTAAACGCTTGCACGCGCACTAATACACGAGTATATTTTACACCTAAATCATAAAAAAATCAAACAAACGTTCGCGTATTTTAAAAAAATAAGCCGCTTAGCGGGCTTATTTTTTTAATTATCTTTTTAACTTTATTACAAAATATAATTAACTTTGCCTTTACGGGTTAAGTCCTTTTCGGGCACGCTTACGGGGTAACCGAGCGCCGCCATTCCCCCGCAAACGTGGTTCGAAGGCACGCCTAGCGAACATAAAATTTCGCGAACTTCGGGGTTATCGCACGTTTGAACGAGCTGATTTATCCAAACCGAACCTACGCCGACCGAGTGCGCGTATAAAAACATATTTTCGAGCGCGCAAGACGTGTCCTCCTTTACAAACGGGCTTTCACGGTCGCACGAAGTAATAATTATAGCCGCGGGCGCGTAAAAATTATAATTTTCGTCGCGCAGCATAGCTTTACCTACGGCAAGCGAAAGTTTGCGTATTAGTTTTTGGTCGCCTACGACGGTTAAACACACGAGTTGGCGGTTGAGCGCGCTAGGCGCAAAAAGCCCCGCGGTAGCTATATCTTCGAGCACGTTTTTTGGTATCGGCTTATCCGCAACGAACGAGCGGACGCTTCTTCTGGTTACGATATTTTCAAAAATCTCGTTCATATATTATTCACCTTTTTTGTTTTTTCGGGCGTTTTCGTTTTTAAAAAAAACGCCAACCGCCCTTTTAATATATGATAACACTTTTAAAAAAATATATCAATCGTTATGGCAAACGCGCGCTAAAAAATTAAAAATTATTTTAATTATTTAAAAACGTGCCAAAATCCGTTGACATATTCAAAGAAAAATTGTATTATATTAAAGCATGCAATGTGCGTGCATTTTTTTTGTCGGGATGGCGGAATTGGCAGACGCGTACGTTTGAGGGGCGTATGGTATATACCGTGTGAGTTCAAGTCTCATTCTCGACACCACGTTTAACGCTTATCGCTTGCTTGCGATAGGCGTTTTTTCGTTTTTATGCACTAGTTGCCTCTTGCAATTAAAAGGCTGAAACGCGATAATTAAAGGTGAAAAATGTTCGGAATACGCAAAAAACAAAAACAAACCGCGATAATTAAAGAAATTACCGGCGAAAACGGCTTGCAAATAGCGCCTTTTTCACACAAAAACGATTTTAATTTAACGCAATATAAGCAGCTGGACGGCGCGGCGTTATGCGCGATTTTACCCGCGATAGAACCGATTTTTAAGTCGCTTTGCAGCTCTCCCGCTCCCGCTCCCGCTAAAACGAGCGGCGATTTATACCGCGTTATTCTACCCAAAGACGCACACCTCGCCCGCGTTCACGGCGAAAACGCGTTTATCGGCAGTGCCGTTAAGGACGGTAAAGGGGTTATCGGGCAAGCTAGGTTTATTCCCGCATCAAGCCACGAA
>CAYZWD010000087.1:0-4716 GCA_964482115.1 uncultured Acidiphilium sp.
GTCTAGGGATTCGACTACGGTATCGACGGGAATCCATTCTTTACCGGTAGTTCCGTCGAAATATTCAGCGGTAACGTAAAAACCTTTAGCGCCTTTCGCCATATAGCAAGTTTGGTTATAAATTGCAAAAACGTCCTTTTTATCCCTAACGGTAATGGTTACCGTATAAGGTTCGGCGTAGCCCTCGATCGTGGTAAAGGTAACGGTGTAAACGCCGGGGGTGTTTTTATCGAACTCGCCGTCGATTATTTCTAATTGACTAAAATCGGAGATGGAATTAGAACCGTTTTTACATCTTAAATCTACGTCGGGATTATAGCCTACGCAAGTTTCGGTTGCGATCGAATAAATGCGTTGAATTACGCGCTCTTTATCGATATACGCAAACGACGCCTCGTATTGTTTGTCGTTAAAGCTAAACTTAACGGTGTAGGTAATACCTTCGGTGCAGTCTGCGTTGGCGTTGAACCCGCCGTCGTCTATAATAGTGATGCGCGAATCGTTTAACTTAACGTATTCGGTTTCGTATTGTTCGCAAAAATATTCATAGAAGTTGGTGCCGAATACCACGCCCATATCGTTAAGCGATGAAATATTGCCTTTAGCGTATACGGGGTAATTAAATTTAACGTATTCTCTTTCAATATCGAAAGTTATATCAACTTCTTGTTCGTATTGCTCGTATTTAATCGTAAACGTTTTGGTCTGAGGGAAAGAGCTTACGTTGCCGGCTTTAACCAAAGCTTCGAACTCTTCTAATTGTGCGTAGAAGGGCGAATTTGCGGGCAACATTTTGTATAACGTATCGAATCTCTCGCCTAAATTATGGTAAACCTTTACGTAGTAATCGCTATCGTAAACGTAATTTAAAGTATGCCTGCCTACTATGAACGGGTGGGTAATTTCCAGTTTGTAAGGCACGTCGTACGTGGTTGCGTTCGTTTCGTAATCGCAAACGGAGCATTTGCCGTATTTATACCAAAAGCCGTTTCTGCAAACGTTTTTATAAACGAACGTGTGCGAATAATACGTGTCGAGCTTTCCGCAAGCGGTGCATTTTTGGCGGTGCTGGGTTTGGGTGCACTCGTAGGCGTCGTACGGGTGGCTGTTTAGCGGGTAAGCGTTGCCGTATTCTTCATAGTTGGAGTAAAAGCGTTTTCCGCAACCCTCGTCCGTGCATAAATAGTGGGCGCGTGTTCCGGGATCTTCGCAAGTTGCGCTAATTTCGGTTTGCCATTCCAACGTGTGCCCAGCGAGAAAGTCGAGCGTAGTTATTTCTTCTTTGCCCTCGTTAAAGTTTTTGTTGCAACCGGAGCAAACGTAGTGAGCTCTTTGGGTTTGCGTTGCGGGTATTATATCGCCGAACGCGTGCTCGGTTTTTTCTATAACCAAGTCGAAATAATTTTGTTCAACTTCGTCAATGCAATATTTACCGCAACCGCTGCAATAGTCGTGGGCGGCAAGCCCTTCGCTAACGCAAGTGGCGGGAACTTCGGCTTTAGCCGTAAAATTATGCGCGGCGGTAACTACGGTATCCGCCAAAGTCTTTTTTACGCCGTTTATATACAATTCGTTGCAAGCTCTGCAAACGTCGTATTCAACGTAACCGTTATCGTAGCAGGTTTGCGGTTTAGCTTTTACGGTTTCGAAGTTATGCGCGGCGGGAATAACCAGCTGTTCGTCCGAATATTCAACGTCCTTAATAACTTTTTTGCCGCAAACTTCGCATTTTAAATGCGCAAGCTTACCGTTTTGCGTACAAGTGGGGTTAACCTTGGCAACCTCAACGAACGAGCAATCGACTAACTTGGCTATTTTTAGCTGTTCGTCTGTTTTTTCAACGCCGTTAATAAATTTCTTGCCGCAACCGCTGCATTCGTCGTGGGCTAGCGTGCCGTGATTAACGCAATCCGAGGGCACTTCGGCTTTAGCCGTTAGCGAGTGTTCCCCGCTGGCGGCAATTTTTTGCGTGTCTACCGATTTGCATTTAGAACAAATTCTCGTCTTTAAGCCTTCCGCAATGCAAGTAGGCTCTTGGGTGGTAGCCCATTCCGAGTATGCATGTTCGCAATTTTCGTTCTTTTTGCATGCCGTAAAGAACGTTGCTGCCGAAAGAACCATGCATAAACAGAGCAGGAGGGTTAGAGGGAGTGTTTTTCTTTTCATAAATAAGCTCCTTATATTTATTTCTAATTTTACGCCGCGGCAAACGGTAAAATTTTAGCCGTTTACGCAAAAATTAAAACCTCTGATAACTAGTTTAGTTAAGCCGTAATCGAATTATAACATATATTATTTAAGAGGTCAATCGTTTTTTGGGCTTTTTCGTCACGTTTTATTAAAATATTACGTCGGCGGTCGCTAATGCGTTGCTTTAAATTAATTATAGAATAATAATAGTGATTAAAAACAGCGTTTAAGGCGCAAAAAAGCACGTAAAACGCGGGGTGGGCGGTTGGTTTTTCAACGGGTGGCGATTAAAACGTTTTATCGTTTCGGCTTTAAAAACGGTGACGCTTGAATTTTTGGCATTAAAAACGCTGATTTTTTAATTTTATTATTAAAAATAGCAAATGCGCTTGACGGCGAAAGTTTTATAAGGTAAAATATAATTATCAAAAAATAACTAAAAAAAGAAAACTAAAAAGGCAATTAATATATTATGATTAAAGATAACAAACTGTTAACCGCATTTTGCTTTACGGACGTGCATTGCCAACAATCTATGCTCGATTATCCCGCCGTGGTAAGAAAATCGCTTATAACCGCTTGCGAAAATGCCGTTAAAGAATTCGGCGTGGCGGACGTAGCTATTATGGGCGGCGATAATATTTCCGATTATCCGCACTGGGATAAATCGTGCGCGCTGCCTAAACGCAATTTTATCGATCTAAAAAACAAGCTAAACGCTTGCGTTGCAAAAACCGCAAAGGGCGGGCGGGTTTTATACGCCGCCGGTAATAACGATTTTATTTTGGGCGATATTCCCACCGCTCAAAACGAGCCGTATAATACCACCGATTTTTACGACTTTATGGACGAGGCGTTAGGCGAACTTAAAGAGGGCGAATTTCTTGCCGCTCGTAGCGAAGAAAAACCTAACGAGCGCTATTTAAACGCCTTTCATTACGTTATTAACGGCGTCGATTTTATCGTTATAAATATCGATCCTAACACGGCGTTTAACACTCACGAGGGTTATTACACCAACGAAACCTTGCTATGGGTTAAAAATAAGCTCGACGAAATAGATAAAAACGGCGTTAAACCCGCGTTTATAATAGGACATTTGTCGGCGTGCTATTACTATTTAGGCACGGAACTTAAAGAAACGCTTGAAAACGGCGACGTAGCTTTATTTTACGATATATTTAAAGGGCATAAAAACGCGTTTTATTTATACGGGCACGTGCACGGCGAAAAAAGCGTTTATAAAAATTATTCTTCGGGTGCGGTGCTGCATATTAAAAACGGCGCTCCGCTTAACGCAAACTTAAACGTTAAAACTTCGCCCGCAGAACCTTACGATTATTCTTTCGTGCATATGGGCGGGTTGAGGCCGTTCGGCGCGCAATATTTTGAAAACGACGGGTTAGAGGGCTACGGCGGCTACGCCGAAAAGTCGTATTATCCGCACACGGCTACGCCTAAGCTCGCGCAGTATTTGGTTTTCGAGGTATATTCGGACAGAGTCGTTTTTTATATCCGCAACGCCGCGGACGGCATTCCGGAATATACTCAAAACGATAAGCCGCTTTGCTATACGGCGTATTTCCAAAAATAATGTTAAACTAAAAATGGGTATATATAATACGTTAAAAGGAATATCCAAAAATTAAGCCCCGAAACCTAATGTTTATGCGGCTTACGCCGTTATCGCTACGGGAGAAGAGGCGGTTTGCGCCAACGTTTTGGGATAGCCTAAGAAGTATTATAAGATAGTTTAACGCCGATTTTACAAAGTTGGTTTTGTTAAAACTTCATTGGTTCGGCTCTTTAACGGCTAAAAAAGGCGTTATAAAATAAGCGTTAAAACCTAAGTTAAAAACGAGAGGTAATAAAAGATAATAAAAAAGTAATTTTATTTCAGCTAAAACGCTTGCAAATATCTATTAAAAAGCGTTAAAATATAAACAATAATAAAATATTATCGGCAAGCTTTTATAGGCAACCGATATAAGGAGAAAGAAAATGGCAAAATCAAGGCTAATAGGCGATTATCCCGTTATAGGTATAAGACCTACCATCGACGGCAGGCGCGGCAAAATCAAAGTTCGCGAAAGCTTAGAAGACCAAACCATGAATATGGCGCGTTCGGCGGCTAAACTTATAGAGGATAACGTTTTTTATTCTAACGGCGAACACGTTAAGGTAATAATTGCCGATACCACTATCGGTAGGGTTGCCGAAGCCGCGGCTTGCGCCGATAAGTTTAAAAAAGCCGGCGTCGATATAACGCTTACCGTTACTCCGTGCTGGTGCTACGGCGCCGAGACCATGGATATGGATCCGATGACCATCAAGGCGGTTTGGGGCTTTAACGGAACGGAACGCCCCGGTGCGGTTTATCTTGCTTCGGTTTTAGCAACGCACGCTCAAAAGGGCTTGCCCGCGTTCGGTATTTACGGGCACGAAGTTCAAGAGGCGGACGATACTTCTATCCCCGCCGACGTACAAGATAAAATTTTGCGTTTTGCAAGGGCTGCGGTTGCCGCC
>CAYZWD010000088.1:0-4701 GCA_964482115.1 uncultured Acidiphilium sp.
TATCTGCTTACACGACAGCAACTCGACTTACGATAAGAACTTTATCGACGCTTTCAAACTTGCTTGCAAAAACAAAGGCGTAACGGAGGCTAACTACATCATCAAAACCGGTATTCGCGAAGGTGAAGAATGCTATACGGCCGCTGCCGAGCTTGCAGACGAGGGTTGCGACCTTATTTTTGCTGATTCTTTCGGTCATGAACCTTTTCTTCTTAAAGCAGCAAAAGAATTTCCCAACGTACAATTCTGCCACGCTACAGGAACTACAGCTCACACCGAAAACGTAAGCAACTTCCACAACGCTTTCGCTTCTATTTACGAAGGTAGATTTTTGGCTGGTATCGCAGCAGGCGAAAAAATTAAAGAAATGGTTGCCGCAGACGCTAGCATAGTAGTTGGCGGTAACGTTAAAATCGGTTACGTAGGCGCTTGGACTTACGCTGAAGTTATTTCCGGTTACACTTCTTACTATCTCGGCGTTAAGTACGCTTTAAAGGGCGAAACTTACGGCGTTACGATGGATGTTCAATTCACCGGTTCTTGGTACGACGAAACTTTGGAAAGAGAAGCTGCCAACACTCTTATTAATGGCGGCGCTAAACTTATTTCTCAACACGCTGACTCTATGGGTGCTCCTTCCGCTTGTGAAAGTGCCGGCGTTCCTAACGTTTCTTACAACGGTAGCACTGCTTCTCAATGCCCCGAAACTTTCATCGTATCTTCCAGAATTAACTGGGCTCCTTACTACGAATACATTATCGACTGTGTAAAGAACGGTACTGCTATCGATACCGACTGGTGCGAAGGTTTCGGTTCTGATTACGCTAACGGTTCGGTTTGCTTAACCGAATTCGGCAGAGCTGCAGCTTCTACTACCGAAACCGCAGTTAAGACTGCTTACGACGCTTTAAGAGCCGGCACTTTAAAGGTATTTGATCTTTCAACCTTCACCGTTGGCGGCAACACCGTTGCAGACGATCATAAGGCTGACGTTAATACCGACCCTGCTTATACTGCAGACACCGTAGTTATCAAGACCGCGGGTGATATTAAGTATTTTGCAGAAAGCGAATTCCGTTCCGCTCCTTACTTCGATCTTAGAATCGACGGTATAAATCTTCTTAACGAAAAGTACTAAGTTGTTGCTTGGTAAATTAAAAAAATTATAAGTTTAGGGGGTGCGGTTTTACCGCATCCCTATAACTGTTTTTTATCGGATTTTAAAAATTCGGTTAAAATAAAAAATTCAACTAGCATAGGAAGAATAAAAATGGCTGAAAACAACGGCGCTAGCTTAAACGCAAGCACCGCCGATATCGGCGGAAATATAGCGGTAAGCTTCGTAGGAATAACTAAAAGATTTGGCGAAGTGGTCGCTAACAGCGGGGTTACATTCGACGTTAAAAAGGGTGAAATAGTTGCTCTTTTGGGCGAAAACGGAAGCGGTAAAACCACGCTCATGAATATGCTTTCGGGTATATATTTCCCGGATGAGGGGCACATAGAAATAAACGGCGAGCC
The DNA here is from genome assembly GCA_964482115.1 of uncultured Acidiphilium sp. Taxonomy (GTDB): domain Bacteria; phylum Bacillota; class Clostridia; order Christensenellales; family Borkfalkiaceae; genus HGM11416. The sequence continues at coordinate 1,522 of CAYZWD010000088.1, forward strand.
CGTTTCGATAAGTTCGCCAAAAGACGCGTTCGATTTAAAAATTGGAATGATTCACCAGCATTTTAAGCTAGTGGAGGTTTTTTCGGCGCTTGAAAACATTGCCCTCGGTTACGATAAAAAAGAACCGTTCAGTTTGAAAAAAATCCGTGCGCAGGCTCAAGAAATCTGCGATAAATACGGTTTTGAAATAGATTTAAAAAAGAAAGTTTACGATATGTCCGTTTCGGAAAAACAAACGCTTGAAATCGTTAAGGTTTTGTATCGCGGGGCGGATATTTTGGTTTTAGACGAACCCACCGCGGTTTTAACTCCGCAAGAAACGCAAAAACTGTTCGCGGTTATGCGTAACATGAAAAAACACGGCAAGTCGATAATAATAATTACCCATAAGCTCAACGAGGTTTTAGAAATATCCGATCACGTTGCTATTTTAAGAAAGGGTGAATATATTACTACCGTAAACACTGCCGAAACCGATGAAAAACACCTCACCGAATGGATGGTCGGTAAAAAAGTCGATTTAAAAATAGAACGCGTTAAAACAAATTTTGATAAGCCGCTTTTAGAGCTTAGAAATTTAGTTATAAAGTCAGACGACGGCAGTAGGGCTATAGACGATATTGACTTTTATATCCGCGGCGGCGAAATTTTAGGAGTAGCCGGTATTGCCGGTTGCGGGCAAAAAGAGCTTTGCGAGGCGATAGCGGGGCTTCGTCCGCTCGTTTCGGGGCAAATCATGCATAAGGGCGAAAGTTTAGTAGGGCTTTCAGCCAAGGCTATAATCGAAAAGGGCGTTTCGATGAGTTTTATCCCTGAAGACAGGCTCGGCATGGGGCTTGTTCCTTCGTTTTCGGTTACGGATAATATGATGCTTAAAACGTATAACGAAGGTAACGGATTGTTCGTAGATCGTGATTCAGCGAGGAAACGCGCCTCCGCTCTTATAAAAAGGCTTGAAATAGTTACGCCGTCTACCGAAACCCCGGTTAGCCGTTTATCGGGCGGTAACGTTCAAAAAGTTTTGGTCGGGCGTGAAATCGAAAGCGGACCAAACGTTATAATCACCGCGTACCCCGTGCGCGGGCTAGACATAAACTCCTCTTACGCGATATACGATATTTTAAACGAAGAAAAGAAAAAAGGAACGGGCATTTTATTTATCGGTGAGGATTTAGACGTAATGCTTGCGCTTTGCGACAAAATAATGGTTTTGTGCCATGGCAAAGTAATGGGTATAGTTCATGCTGAAAAAACTACTAAAGAACAATTAGGTCTTATGATGACCGGCGCTTTAGATTTATCTGTAGAAAAAAATAAAGATTACGGAATAGCAAAGGATAGTAACTTAACCGATACGCAATGGCAATCGGTTGAAAACGCGGGAATCAAGGAGGATGGCGAAAATGAATAACACTAACTCGTGCGAGCCTTTATTTCACGTAATAAAGCGCGGTTCTGCCTCAAGAAGTAAGGGCTATGCCGCCGCGGTTAGGGCAATAGCCATAATACTGGGTTTCGTGCTTTGCGGCGCTATATGCTCTATAATTTTTAAAGCTAACTTTTTTTCAATTTTCGTGGAAATGTTTAAAGGTCTGTTTAGCACTCCGCGAAAATTGTGGACGGCTATTAAGGATATGTGCTTACTGCTTTGTGTTGGCTTGGCGTTAGTTCCCGTTTTTAAAATGAAGTTTTACAACCTCGGCGGAAACGGGCAAATTCTTATAGGCGCTTTAATAACGACGGCGTGTATGTTTAGGTTGGGCGGTAAGTTGCCGGACTGGGCAGTTAACCTTATTATGATACCCGCAGCTATACTAGGCGGGGCGATTTGGGCTGTTATCCCCGCAATTTTTAAGGCGTTTTTTAAAACCAACGAGTCGTTGTTTACCCTTATGATGAATTATATAGCTCTAGTTTTGGTAAACTTATGTATTTCCGTTTGGGTGCCTAACGGCTCGGGCTCTCTGAGTCCTATCGAAACGGGAGCTTTACCGCATATCGGTTCTTCTTACCAACATATATTAACGCTAATAATTACCGTGGTTTTAACCGTTGCGATGTTTATTTATTTAAAATGGAGCAAGCACGGCTACGAACTTTCGGTCGTTGGCGGAAGTGAAAACACGGCAAAATACATCGGTTTAAACGTTAAAAAAGTAGTTATACGCACCGTTGCGTTATCGGGCGCGATTTGCGGAATTGTAGGTCTTTTGCTCGCCGGGGCTATAAACCACAGCGTAGGGCAAAATTCGCATAATAATATGGGTTTTACGGCGATAATGGTTGCCTGGCTTGCTCAGTTTAACCCGATTGCAATGATAGGCACGTCGTTTATGATAACTTTCGTTTCGCGCGGAATGGCGCAGGTTCAAACGGCGTTTAGAATAACGAACAATTCCGTAGTTCAAATAGTTACCGCGATTATTTATTTTTGCATAATAGGTTGCCGCTTTTTTATTTCTTACAAGGTAGTCGTAAGAAACGGTTCGTTTGTAAAAACGCGTGCGTTTTTTGCTAAAATTAGCGAGATTTTTGCAAAAATCAGCCAAAAAATAAGTGACGCTTTTGTAAAAATAGGCGCAAAAATTAGTGAGTTTTTCAAAAAAATTTTTGGTAAGCTTTTTAAAAAATTCGATAAAGGAGATAACGAATAATGACTGAATTTTTAATCGGCTCGATATCGGTTGGAATGGTGTTCTTATTCGGTTGTGTGGGTGAAATAATAACCGAAAAAAGCGGACATTTAAATTTAGGCATACCGGGCATTATGTGCATGGGGTGCGCTGGCGGTTGTTTCGGCGTTTATCTTTATATGGGCACGCTCGATTATTCGTTGCTCACAAATAACGGCATAATCGCCACGTGGAGCAATTTGGTTACGCATGCCGGGGCGTCGTGGTTGCTTTTAGTTTTATCCGCCTCGATAGCTACGGTTTTATTCGCGGGCATAGGCGGGCTTATTTACGCCTTTTTGACGGTTACTCTTAAATCTAACCAAAACGTAACCGGGCTTGCGCTTACCATATTCGGTTCGGGTTTTTGTCAATTTTTCATGGATCAATACATAGATACATCACGATTTGCTCAAGCTAGCGTCGGTATAAAGAGTTCGCTCCCGTTTGCCGATAGCCTAGGTTGGTTCGGCAAGGTGTTTTTGTCGCACGGATTATTCGTATACGT
>CAYZWD010000089.1:0-4685 GCA_964482115.1 uncultured Acidiphilium sp.
TGAAAGGAATGCCGAGGGGGAAATAGTTTACGTTAGCGCAAACGCTTTACTCGTAAACTACGCAACGCAACGCTTAGCGTTAAACTGTTACGATTATTTAAGTAAATACACGCAAAAAGGGGTAGACGTTCCGCTAGGTACTTTCAGCGGCATACGCATTTTTTCGGGTATGGGCAAAAAAGTAAACGTTAAACTAACGAACACTCTTTCGGTTGAATGCAAAATTATACGGAGTTTCACCGCAGCCGGAATAAACCAAACTCGGCAAGTTATATCCGCAGTAATCCATTCGGACGTAACCGTTTTTTCGCTGTTTAAAAGTAAATATTACGCGGGCGATATAGAAGTTACGCTTTGCGATAACGTTATTATCGGCAGCGTACCCGAAGTTTACTTCGGCAACGCGATAATTTCGCAAACCAAAGCGGGATAGTTTAGATAAAACGTCCTAGCCGATAAAATTAAAAAAAACTAAATCAACAGCTAAAAACGCCTTATAAATAACCAAAATTACCCGCCAAGGCATTGACATTTTCTTATGTAAAAGTTATAATAATATAAGTATGCGGCGCATGCAATTAAAGCATGCAATCGTCAAGGAGTAATATGAAAGAAAAAATCAAAGAGCTTTATGAAAGAGCCGTTGCAAAAATCAAATCGGCAGACGACGCAAAAACGCTCGACGAAGAAAGAGTAGCTCTCATGGGCAAAAACGGCGAAATAACCGGGCTTTTAAAAGGCATGCGCGACGTTTCGCCCGAAGATCGCCCGAAAATAGGTCAGCTGGTAAACGACCTACGCGTGCGTATCGAAAGTTATTTATCCGAGCGTGAAAAAGAAATAAAATCGCGCGAGTTAAATAAAAAACTAGCAAGCGAATCGTGCGACGTAAGTATGCCGGGCGAGTGCGGCGAGTTCGGCGCGATTCACCCGATTAATCTCGTTCGCCGTGAAATTATAGAGGCGTTTTCGGGTATGGGGTTCGAGATTTTCGAAGGGCCGGAAATCGAGCTTGACGAATACAATTTTCAGCTTTTAAACATTCCTAAAGACCACCCCTCGCGTGATATGCAAGATACGTTTTATATAACGGACAATATCCTTTTGCGCACGCAAACTTCTTCGGGGCAAGCCCGCGTAATGCTTAATAAAAAACCGCCTTTAAAAATACTAAGCCCCGGCAAGGTTTACCGTTCGGACGACGACGCGACTCACAGCCCGATGTTCCACCAAATGGAAGGTTTGGTAGTCGATAAAAACGTTAACCTTTGCGATTTAAAAGGTTGCTTAGAGGCATTTTTAAAAAAGCTTTTCGACGCGGACGTAAAAACCCGTTTCCGTCCGTCCTATTTTCCGTTTACCGAGCCCAGCGTAGAGGTAGACGTTTCGTGTTTCGAATGCCACGGCAAAGGTTGCCGTTTATGCAAAGGCACGGGCTGGATAGAAATTTTAGGCGGCGGAATGGTTAATAAAAACGTATTTAAAAACTGCGGAATAAATCCCGATGAATACAGCGGTTTTGCGTTCGGAATAGGCTTAGAGCGCATAGCTATGTTAAAATACGGCATTCCCGATATTCGTTATTTCTTCGATAACGATATAAGATTTTTAAAGCAATTTAAGTAAAAGGTAAAAGGCGGTAGAGTTTATGAGATTACCATTAAGCTGGTTAAACGAATACGTAAAAATCGACGACGTGCCCGTAGAAACTCTTAAAGATAAGTTATTTTCTTGCGGGTTCGAAGTTGAAGAAATAATTAAAATTAACGAAAACGTTAAAAATATCGTGGTTTGCCAAATCAACGCGATCGAACAACATCCTAATGCGGACAAGCTTTCGGTTTGCTCGGTAAACGCAGGTTCTTACGGCGAACTGCAAATAGTTACCAACGCAAAAAATATTAAAGTCGGCGATAAAGTGCCCGTAAGTTTAGACGGCGCGGTACTTGCCGACGGAACTCAAATTAAAAAAGGTAAACTCCGCGGTGTAGAATCCGACGGTATGTTTTGCGGCGGCGAAGAAATCGGCGTAACCGAAGAATATTACGACGGAGCGGGCGGCGATAGCGTGCTCGTATTCCACGACGATTTCCCCTTAGGGGCGGACGTTTGCGAACTGCTCGGCGCAAAAGACGTAGTTTTCGACGTTGCAGTTACCGCAAATCGCCCGGATTGCCAAAGCGTTTTCGGTTTAGCGCGTGAAGTAGCCGCTATTTTAGAGCGCGAATTAAAACAGCCCGATTATTCTTTTGCGGCTGAAAAAGAAACCGAGGCTTCGCCCATTAGCGTGCAAGTTAAAGCGCCCGATTTATGCCCGCGCTATATAGCGCAATACGTAAGCGGCGTTTGCATTAAACCTTCGCCTAAGTGGCTGCAAAAAAGGCTTGCGCTTATGAATATTCGCGCAATCAACTCCGTCGTAGACGTAACTAACTATGTGCTTTGCGAGCTCGGTCAACCGATGCATGCCTTTGATTTTAGCACAATAGCTGGTAAATCGATTATAGTCCGCCGCGCCGAAAATGGCGAAAAAATCACCACGCTCGACGATAAAGAATTCACTTTAAACACCGAAAATTTAGTTATTTGCGACGGCGAAAAGCCCGTTGCTTTAGCCGGAATTATGGGCGGTAAAAACAGCGGAATCGCAAACGATACCACCGCTATAGTATTCGAGTGCGCCAAGTTTAAGCGCGATAACGTAAGAAAAACCTCTAAGGCTCTTGGGCAACGCTCCGATTCCTCCGCTAGGTTTGAAAAGGGCGTTGACGCGTTCACGACCGAACGCGCGATGGCTAGGGCGTTAAATTTATTGCAATCGATGGGCGCGGGCGTTGCTACTTGCGCGCGTATCGACGTTTTAAACGAAGATTTATCGCCTAAAACCTTTAAAGCTAGCTTTAAAAACGTTAACGCCGTTTTAGGTATAACAGTTCCCGCAGACGTTCAAACTAAAATACTTGAAAATTTAAATTTTAAAGTAAAACTTCTTCCAAACGACGAGTTCGAGGTTACCGTTCCCGCTTTCCGCGACGACGTGGAGGGCGAAGCCGACCTTGCCGAAGAAATTATAAGAACTTACGGTTACGATCATATTACGCCTAGGCTTTTGCCCGACGCCGCGGTTACATACGGCGGCAGAAACGCAAGGCAAATTAAAGAAGACAACGCGAAAAACGCGCTGGTTTCGCTTGGTTTTTGCGAAGCGATAACTTATTCGTTCGTTTCTGAAAAAGATTACGAAACTTTCGGGTTAGACGCAACCTCGCCTCAAAACGCGCACATCAAACTGTTTAACCCGCTCGGCGAAGATTTAAGCGTTATGCGCACCACGTTAATTCCTTCAACGGTGGCAACCGTTTGCCGCAATTTAAACAAGAAAAATTTAAACGGCAAAATTTTTGAATTAGCAAAGGTTTATATTCCTAAAGCGTTGCCGCTAACCGAGCTCCCCGAAGAAAAAAGCCGTTTAACTTTAAGCGTTTTCGGCTCGGATGCCGACTTTTTCAAGCTTAAAGGCGTTATCGAAGAGCTTTTGAGCGTTTTAAAAATTAAAGCTAAAACCGTTTATGAAAAAGCGGGCGAGCCTTATTTGCACCCCGGAAGAAGCGCGTATATTTACGTAGACGGCAAAAAACTCGGCGTTTTAGGCGAACTTCACCCGACGTACGCCGATAAGTTCGGTGCGCAAAGCAAAATAGTCGTTGCCGAACTCGATTTCGATTTAATCGACGAATACAGCGGCAAGAAAATTACTTTTGCACCCATTTCAAAATTCCCCGCCGTAGAGCGCGACTTAGCGTTGGTTTGCGCCGAAAGCGTTACTAACGCAGAAATAGAAAAACTTATTTTTGAACGCGGCGGCAAAAATTTAACTTCGGTTAAAATTTTCGACGTTTACACAGGCGATGGCGTTGAAAAGGGTATGAAGAGCGTTGCTTACAGACTAACGTTCTCGTCGCTTGAAAAAACTTTCGGCGAGGGCGAAATCGACTCGATTATCAAAAAAATTCTTTATAATCTAGACCAACACGGAATTAAATTAAGATGAACGATAGCGTAGAATTGCTTGCGCCCGCGGGCGCGGATAAAAATTTTTATGCAGCCGTAAATAACGGTGCAAACGCCGTATATTTAGGGCTTAACGAATTTTCCGCACGCAAAAACGCGGGCAATTTTACCGTAGAAGAGCTTAGTTTTTTTACCGCTTACGCACACGCTTTCGGCGTTAAAGTTTACGTTGCGATAAACACGCTTATTAAAAATAACGAGCTTAACGATTTGTTTTCGCTAGTAAAAAAAGCACTTGACAACGGGACGGACGCGTTTATCGTGCAAGACGTTTTTTTAGGCAGAACGCTTAAAAAGCTTTTTCCGCAAATAACTTTGCATTTAAGCACGCAAGCGGGCGTTTGCAATACGGACGGCGCAAAACTAGCGCTAGCTTACGGTTTTTCACGCGTGATTTTAGCGCGCGAAACGCCTATTAGCGAAATAACCAAAATTTGTAAAATCATAGAAACCGAGGCTTTCGTTCATGGCGCGCTTTGCACCTGTTTTTCGGGGCATTGTTATTTTAGCTCGTTTATAGGCGGAAACAGCGGCAACCGAGGACTATGCCGCCAGCCGTGCAGAAAGCTTTACAAATACGGCGGCGTCGGCGTTAAAGACGAAATGCGTTACGC
>CAYZWD010000090.1:0-4672 GCA_964482115.1 uncultured Acidiphilium sp.
TTTACGTTTTCCGCATGGTGCAACGCCGTGCGGAATTTTATTTTATTCGTTAAAAATTTTTTAAAAAAATAGGAGATAAAAAAATGAAAAGAACGTTTAAACTTTTATGTACCCTCGGAATGGCGTTAGTGCTTGCTTTTTCAACGCTTTGTTTTACTGCGTGCGGTAACTCCGGCGAAACGAACAAGCTATACGTAGGCATGGAATGTGGTTATATCCCGTTTAATTATACGCAATTAGACGATGTGAACGGAGCGGTTAAAATTTCCAACGCGCCCGGATACGCCAACGGCTACGACGTTATGATTGCCAAAAAGATAGCGGAATCCTTAGGTAAAGAGTTGGTTATTGTAAAATACGAATTTAAAGCGCTCATCAGCGCGGTAAATGCGGGAACACTTGATTTTATAATTGCCGGAATGAGCCCCACAGCCGAAAGGAGAGAAGAAATTGACTTTTCAAACGCTTATTACGAAAGCCAGTTGGTTATAGTTGTGAGGGAAGACGGCGAGTATGCAAGCGCTACTTCGCTTGCAGACTTTAACGGCGCAAATATAGTTGCTCAAAAAGGAACTTTTCACGATTTAGCGCTTCAAGCTCAAGCGGAGGAGAATGGAATTAACCGCGGCACTCCTATGAAAAATTTCCCCATGATGACGCTTGCTTTAAGCACCGGTGCGATTGACGGATACGTAGCCGAAGAGCCGGGTGCTATTGCCGATTGTGCGGCATACGAAGGGCTTACGTACGTGCGCCTTGAAAACAACGCTACGGGTTTTACCGCTTCCGCTGAAGACGTGCAAATAGCTGTCGGTTTAAAGAAAGGTTCTGAATATACCGCGCAAGTAAACGCCGCGTTGGCAAATATTTCTCAAGACGAACGTCAACAAATGCTAGAGCTTGCAATAAGGCTTTCTAGCGGTTCTAACGTAGAAAAAAACGATGAAGAGTAACGGTTAAAGAACGATAAAAGCAAACGATAAAAGCAAACGATAATAACGAACGAACGTTTTTATAGCGTAAAATTAATATTTTTAAAGGTTGAACTTTATGACTTTTTTTAAAGATGTAGCAAATATAATAGTTGAATATTACGAAATTATTTTACAAGGCGTAGGCTACACGCTTTTGGTTTCGCTGATAAGCACGGTTATCGGGCTTATACTTGGCGTTTTGATAGGTGTTTTCAGAACGGCGGCTACGCCGAAAAACAAATTTTTGCGCGTATTAAAAAGAATAGGCGACTTTTTATTGAATGCGTATATCGAAGTTTTCCGCGGCACGCCGATGATGGTTCAATCGTTGGTAATATTTTGGGGCATAGTTGAACTTTGCCCTAACCCTAAAATAGCGCTCGAGACGCAATTTGTCGTTGCGATGGGTATTTTAATAGTTTCTATTAATACGGGTGCGTATATGGCGGAAATAGTTCGCGGCGGAATTATTTCTATCGATAAAGGTCAATACGAGGGCGCTCAAGCAATGGGTATGACGCATTTTCAAACTATGCAACACGTGGTTTTGCCGCAAGCGCTCAGAAATATTTTGCCGTCGGTTGCAAACGAATTCGTTATCAATATCAAAGATACGTCGGTTTTATACGTAATAGGTTTTACCGAATTATTTTTCCAAGCGGACACTATCGTTAGCATCAATCATAAAACTGTGCCAACCTATTTGCTGGTGGCGGCAATTTATTTCGTTTTAACCTTCGCAATAACCCGCGTGCTGCGGTTTATCGAGAAAAAAATGGACGGCGATAAAGATTACGCAATGGTAACCGCGGGTTTAGGCTCGCAAAACTTAGACGCCGAATCTTACGTTCGCGCTTCGGGTGCGAAAAAATCGGCGTTAGGCAATTCAAGTGCTGCAAACGCTAAAAACGCACAGAATGCGAAAAACGGAGGATCAGACGATGTGTGCGAATAAAAAAACCGTAATAGCAATAAAGCATTTAAGCAAAAATTTTGGCGAGCACGAAGTGCTTAAAGACGTAAACTTCAACGTAGCCGAGGGCGACGTAACGTGCATAATCGGCTCTTCGGGCAGCGGAAAGTCAACGCTGTTGCGCTGTATTAATTTATTCGAAACGCCCACTTCAGGCGAAATTCTTTTTAACGGGCAAAACGTTTTGCTTTCAAAAAAGCCCGCGGAATATCGGCAAAAGGTAGGCATGGTATTTCAGTCGTTCAACTTGTTCGAAAATATGAACGTACTTAAAAACTGCACTTTAGGTCCGCGCACGGTGCTAAAAATCAGCGCCGAAGAGGCGGAGCTTCGTGCGGTTGAAAACCTTAAAAAAGTAGGCATGGGCGAATATATCAACGCTCGGCCGCGGCAGCTTTCGGGCGGACAAAAGCAACGCGTAGCCATAGCCCGCGCGTTGTGCATGCAACCCGATGTTTTATTGTTCGACGAGCCCACTTCCGCGCTTGATCCCGAAATGGTCGGTGAGGTATTAAAAGTAATGTCCGACCTAGCGGAAACCGGGCTAACCATGGTAGTCGTCACGCACGAGATGGGCTTCGCGCGCGACATAGCCACCAACGTAGTATTTATGGATAAAGGAGTAATCGTAGAAGAGGGTGCGCCGCAAAAGATATTCGTTTCACCCGAGCAAGACCGCACCCGCGAATTTTTATCCCGAGTGCTTTAACGCCCTTAATTTTTGCTTTGAGCCGTATAAGAAAAAACATATTATTGAAATCAAAAGTGCCGCTATAAGTCGATTAGCGGCACTTTCGTCTAGTTTGGCCCATTCTAAGCGGGCGTGAAAAACGCGAGCCGAACTACGTTATCGGCCCCGCCTCCGCGGCGGGCTTTCGGCATGAACTATCCTATAAAAAACAACAAATAAGAGTGTGAGCCTACGTATTACGTTTACATATTAGCTAACGATAGAAATAACGTTATACACGTTGGCGTTACTAATGATTTAAAGCGAAGAACCTATGAGCCTAAAAACGACTTAATAGAGCGGGTTGCAAAAAGATATAGGGTGCATAAACGGCGTACTATGAATTATATAACGAGTCGTATACTGCAATTGCGCGCGAAAAACAAATAAGAGAGTGAGCCTACGTATTACGTTTACATATTAGCTAACGATAGAAATAACGTTATACACGTTGGCGTTACTAATGATTTAAAGCGAAGAACCTATGAGCCTAAAAACGACTTAATAGAGCGGGTTGCAAAAAGATATAGGGTGCATAAACGGCGTACTATGAATTATATAACGAGTCGTATACTGCAATTGCGCGCGAAAAACAAATAAAACGCCGTGTGCGTGCAAAAAAGGAAGTGTTAATAGCAAGTAAAAATTCTAGTTGGCAGATTTATACGAGACAATAACGCAGTAAGAAAATATATTCCGTCGCCTTGGCGGAGCTAGGCTCTCTTACACAATCATATATATAATCATTTATATTCATTCACGCGCGCGTGATAACAATAATATAATAATAAAGCACCTTTCCTCGAAGCGCCTTTTCTCAAAATAGAGCGCCTTTCCTCGAAGCGCCTTTTCTCGAAGCGCCTTTTCTCAAAATAGAGCGCCTTTTTTCAAAGCGCCTTTTCTCGAAGCGCGCTTCCTCTGTATAAAGCGCGCTTTCTCAGCCCATTCTAAGCGGGCGTGAAAAACGCGAGCCGAACTGCGTTATCGGCACCGCCCCCCGAGCCGGGCTTTCGGCATGTTATATAAGCGGAATGAGAAAAAAGGCTTCAGCCGTTTAGGTTTTTGAGCCAAAAAACAAAAGGAAGCCTTCCCCCGCAAGATAACGGCTTAGCAACGGCGGATATTAAAACAACGGGTGTGGGTGGCTGCTCGGCAGACGGATGAGGGGCCACACGCAGAAATAAAAAAGGCTTTCCTCGGAGATATGCGGTAGAAAGGTTATTTTTGCAATTAAACAAACCGAACGCGTCATAACCTAAAGCCCCGCCAACTCAACGCGTTTTAGAAAAACACGCAAAAAAGGGTAGCAAAAGGCAACTAATGCGGCAAAAAGGGCTTAAAGTGAAAAATTAGTGTAAAAACAATAACGAATAACTTAAAAATTCAATAAAAAACAGTTGACAAATGCTTTTAAATGAGTTAATATAGAAAAAGCAAAAGGGTTATTTGCCGCTTTCGCCTATATTCTTTTACGGTAAAACCGCCGCAAATGCAGTAGGCTTATAGCCGCAGGTCGTTTGCAAAACGATTTTTTTAAACCGCTAAAATGCGCAAAATCGCGTTAAACGCAAAGCCTCCGCTTAAAACTCGGGTTGCAAAATCTTAAGTTTTGGCAAAAAGCGCGGCAAGCGTAAAGCGCAAAACAAAAATCACACTAAGCGCAAATTAAGCAACTGCCGCAAAATAAAAATCACGCTACGCGGCAAAAACATAAAAAAATCGCGGCAAACACAAACGGCAAAGCAAACTTGCACGCACGGCAACCTATCGTAAAGCATAAATACCAAAGAACGTTGGGCGGAAGTTACTCTTTCGGGAGGTGTGGAAGTAGATGAAAATGATATACTTGTAAACCTTTTAAAAAATTTTAGGTTAAAACTTTAAGTTAAAAAAACAAAAAAATTAAAAAAATAATTAAGGAGTATTTAAAAAAATGTTACAAAAAACTAAGTCATTGTTAACAAAACGCCTTGCCTTTTTGTTCATCGTTTGTTG
>CAYZWD010000091.1:0-4664 GCA_964482115.1 uncultured Acidiphilium sp.
ATTTAAAAATTCTAAATATTTTAAAACGAAACGGCTGTGGGCAAAACTACCCGCAGCCGTTTCTGTTTTTTTTTATTAGTTTTACGTTTTAATTTTTAAGCCTTTTAAGCTTTAAATTTTACGTAAGCATTAATCCGCGCTAAAACGCAAAACTTAAGCTTTACGCTTTTTAATAACGATAAACGCGACTACGGCGGCGGCAAGCACGGCGGCAGCCGCAACGCCAACCCAAACCCAAACGGTAGCCGAGCCCGAACCGTTAGCGCCCTCCGCTACGACGAACGTAGTTTTAGCCGCGCCCGAAACCGAAACGATTTCTAAAACGTGTTCGCCATCGCTTAGTCTGCTTAAGCATTCTTCGTTTAAAATAACTATAATGCTGCCCTCTTTAACCTCGTAGTGGTTAAGCGGCAAAGTGAACCCGTCTATCGTAACGCGGATAAAATCGCTAAACGCGGCGTTAGAACGGAAAACGAGTTGCTTATTGCCCTTGGTGTGAGTTTGCCCCGCGCCTTCTATAATTTGAGGTGCGACTTTATCGATAACTATTTGAGTGATATTAAGCTGAACTTTACCTAACGCGTCTTCAAAAGTTTTGGCGCAACGCGAGCAGCGGTAATGTTCAACGTTACCTAGGCTAGAGGCGGTAGCCTCAACGCGGTCAACAAGCACTAAATTATGCGCGTTAGCGTCGAACAACCCGTAAGCAAAGCCGCAATTCGTGCATTTAGCGCGAGTGTTACAAGTAGCCGTTCCGCCGCGGTGGCTGCACTTAAAGCCGCATTCACCGCAAACGCCGCCGTTCCATGCATGCGCCTCGTTAGCAACCGTAATCGCGCCACAGCATTCGTATTGTTTTAAGTGGAACGTATTGCCGCAAACCCAAAGGAAACCTTTCACGTGATTATCTTTATCGAGCTTGCCGTATTCGCTAGCACAAGCGGCGCAGACCGCCTTTGCTTGGCAAGTTGCAGTGCCGCCGCTATGATCCGCCTCGGAATCTTTTTCAGTACAGCCCGAAGTTTTACAAGCGTGGTAGTGGCTCGTTTCGTTTTTAGTCCACTCGGTCGCAAAGTCGTGGTCGGCGAACTCGCCATAGGTCTTTTCGCAAACACCGCATACCGCTTTATTTAAACATGTTGCAACGCTTCCACCGTTATCGCCACCGCTTACGTGGTCGTGCTCTATTCCGCAAGTTGTGCAAACGCCGTCCTTTTGGGTTTTATCGTACGAACATTTCGTATAATTAACGCCTATCTTTATCGTAGAACCGAATACGTTCCACAAGAATCTAGAACATTCAAATTCAATAATTTTTTTAGCGCTCGCCATGCCGGGAACTCCATCGTTATAAGAAATAGAGTTGACATGATACCCCGCATATACGGGCAGAGTAATAGTAATCGCGTCGCTATCGACGGTAAACTTAGTATCAGCCGTTAACGAACTACTATTATTTTCATTATAAACGTTAGAGTCGAAGTCATCGTCTTGATTGCTCTCAAACTCCAACTCATACTCCGTAGCCGTGAACTTAGCGTATAAGTGAATATCGCCTTTTTCGTCTTTCGCAATAGACGTTATAGGCTCGCCGCTAAAATTAGGATCGGTATACCAACCACCAAAAGTATAAGCGTACATTTGCGCGCCGGGGAGTTTTAAGTTGCCCTCTTCAGTTCCGAAAGTGCCGCCAACGCCCGCAACGTAGCTAGTGGCGTAAGTAGTGCCGCTTTCAGAGGTAATTTCACCTAAACCAACGTGATAAATAATTTTATACTCGCGCTGTATGCTATATGCTGTATAATTTATAACCTCGTCAAACGAAGCTTCGGCAATATTATCTTTAACGCCGATTTCTCTATTATTTTTTAATACGGGGCGTTTTAGGTTAGAATCTATTTCCCAAACGTTGGTAAAGTCGAAATCGCTAAACGTGCCTTCGCTATAAAAATAATTGCCGTTTATAGATGCCCCCGCTTGAGATGATGCCACGTTATTATCGTAATATTCTTGTTTCTCTTCCGCGCTGATTTCGTCTTCGGGGTTGAAATACGTGTTATAAGTATGAATATTCAAATAATAACAATTTTCAACCGTAGCATTGGTTGCTGTAGCATCAGTTTTGGGTACGATGCCGTAAATTTTAGTGTCAATGACGCCGTCTGCCGGACGAGGCATTTCACGCAATTCTACGTTACTACAACTATAGCAATTTTTTATGAAAACGCGACCTTCAACCTCGGCGGAAGATGGACAATAGCCCACAATACCCGCAACGTTAGCCCCCATAAAGGTACTTACGTTATAGCAATTTTCAACATATACTCTATCCGTATTAACGGAGTTTATAGTAAGATGTCCTACTATTCCACCGAAATAGCTATCGGTTATAGAATAATCCTCATCGTTTTTTAGGCTTCCTATATTATAGCATTGAGATACGTTAGTTTCTAGAGCTTGACCAATTATACCACCGGCAAAAAATTCAAATCCTGAAAGCGTAACGTTGCCCACGTTGTAGCAATCAGTTACGTTAACAGAAGACGTTTCACCTACAACACCGCCTACGACAACTTTATTTTCGCCGTTATCGCCGCTCAGCGTTATTTCGCAAGAATTATAACAATTAGTTATAGTAGCATCGGTAGTTGTAGAAGCGCTAGCGTAGCCGACCAGCCCGCCTATGCTTTTTGAATATTTACCGTCCGTTATGGTAATATTTATTTTGCCGTAAACGCCTAGGTTTTTAATTGTTCCGCCGTTAACGTAACCGAATAAGCCCGCAGAAATGCCGCTTAGCGAATCTATATATAAGCCGCTAACCTCGAAACCGCCGCCGTCGAACGTGCCCTTGAAAGGCGTATTAGCTTCTGTTCCTGTATAAATACCGATCGGCGTCCACTTATTCGTTTCGTTGCCGCCTAAATCGATATTGCTAGTTAATTTTATGGTTTTGCCCGCAAAATCGTTGGCGGGGGCGCCGTCTGTTCCGTTAACCAGCGCGGCAAAGCTCGTTAACGTTTCTTTATTAGCGATTAAGTAGGGGTTGCTTTCGCTACCAACCGTGCCAAACGCTTTAAGCTGCGGCATAAATAACCCCATTTCCCAAACGTTAGTAAAATCGAACCCGCTAAAATCGGTTTGGTTTTTAAACGCGTCGAGGGTTAGCTTAGTGCCGTTGCCCTCCGCGCCGCAACCATCTAGGTAGTAGCTTTCTGTTACGATTTCGTTTATAGTACCTTTGCCGCTTTGTTGAATTCTGCCAACGATGCCGCCCGTTTGGCATTTGCTAATATCGTTATCACCTTTAAAGTTAGTCCTTTTTATAATAGCGCCAAGGTTAAAGCAGTTTTTAATTGGAGCGTTAGCGTAGGAATTGGCACTGTCGGTATTCACTTCGATTTTACCGGCTATGCCGCCAACCGACCAATAACCGCTAACCGTGCCGAGATTAAAACTATCCTTTACCCCGATCAACGGTCTGTCTTCTTCAGTTGAAACTAAACCAACCAATTCAGTTGAAACTAAACCAACCAAGCCGCCGGCAACGCCCGCGATTGTGTTCCCGTTTTTGGCGGCAACGTTGCACGCGCCGTAACAATTTGTAATCGTTCCGTTTTTTAATTTACCGACTATGCCGCCAACATTATTTCCGCCTATTACGGTGCCGTAAACGCCTAGGTTTTTAATAGTGCCGTCTTCTACCGAGCAAAACAAACCAACGTTGTTTTCGTTAGGTTTATTTATATATAAGCCGCTAATCGTATGCCCGCCGCCGTCGAACGTGCCCTTAAATAAGTACCTGCTATTATAACCGGCGTAGCCGATCGGGGTAAACGGATTAGCTTCGCCGCCTAAATCGATATTGCTAGTTAATTTTATGGTTTTGCCCGCAAAATCGTTGGCTCGAGCGCCGACGGTTCCTTTAACCAGCGCGGCTAAACCGCATAAGTCCGCCACGGTTTTAATTTCAAACTCGGTCGCACTTGAATTTTCCGCCAGCTTGTCGCTATACCAAGCCATGGCGGGCGTTTCGGTATCCGCTTTAGTGTTTTTTGGCGGCATATTTACCACGCCAAAACAAACCACGCTTATTACCGTTACCACCGCAAACGTCGCGCATAAAATAGCTTTTGCACGCGTTAGCTTTTTGAGACCTAGCCCACCGCTAGAATGCCAGCTTTGCGTTTTTTCGCTTAGCGAGCGCTTACCAAAAAGTTTGCTAAAAAGTTTGCCCATAAATATTTCCTCTTGAACAATTTATTTTCGTTTATTTTTTTTGCTTTTTTGTTTTTTTGTTCTCTCTGCGACCACCGTCTAGTGAGCCGTCGGCTCTGCCGACTGTGGGGGACGCTTTGCGCCACTCTAGTGAAACGCCCACCACCGCAGTCAATGGCTGCACCGTTGCCGCCTGCCTAGATGGGTGAGGCAAGTTTTCTCCGTTCACATTCACGCGCACTAGAAAAAGAAAGGCGCGTTCCGCTCTTATTCTCGCACCGCCGAAAACACAAGAAAGGCGCGTTCCGCCCCTAAAAAATTACCGTTCGGCATACCAACGCCGTATAACTTAAATAGGCGTTTAATTGCTTTTTAAAATATATTCTACTACATTTTCTTTATTGTATCATATTTTTTTTAAAATTACAACCGTTTTTATATTGTAT
>CAYZWD010000092.1:0-4626 GCA_964482115.1 uncultured Acidiphilium sp.
GTCAACGTGAGCGTAGTGACGCGCGTCGGTTTGATATTCAACGTGTGAGGTATTAATCGTAATACCTCTTGCTTTTTCTTCGGGCGCTTTATCAATTTCGTCGTAACGCATTTTAGCAGCGCCGCCTTTGCAAGCCATAACCATGGTTATAGCTGCGGTAAGGGTGGTTTTACCGTGGTCAACGTGGCCGATAGTACCAACGTTTACGTGGGGCTTACTTCTGTCGAATTTTGCCTTTGCCATTGTGATTGTTTCCTCCAATTTGTTTTCGTTTTTAAATTTTTTTATTGGTATTTTTATCGCCCCGCCCTTGCCGCAAAAGTTATGCGGCGCAAGGCGTTAGCGTAAAAAACTTATTTTTTGTCCGCGTCTTGGGCGGCTCTGTCGCCGATAATTTTTTCGGCAACGCTCTTAGGTACTTGAGCGTAATGATCGAACTGCATGGTGTAGTTACCGCGGCCTTGAGTTCTAGAACGCAAGTCGGTAGCGTAACCGAACATTTCGGATAGCGGGATTTCCGCGTCGATAACCTTAGAACCGTTTCTGTCGTCCGTACCGGTAATAGTTCCGCGGCGAGCGGTAACGTTACCCATAATATCGCCGAAGTAATCTTCGGGAAGAACGATTTCAACTTTCATGATAGGCTCTAAGATAACGGGCTTAGCGCGAGACGCACCGTCTTTAAACGCCATACTACCCGCGATTTTAAACGCGATTTCAGAAGAGTCTACTTCGTGGTAGCTACCGTCGTAAACGGTGGCTTTGAAGTCAACCACTTCGTAACCTGCCAAAATACCGTTTTTAGCAGCTTCTTCGATACCTTTTCTAACCGGCTCGATATATTCTTTGGGAATAGATCCGCCGACGGTTTCGTCTTCGAACTGGAATCCGCTGCCGGCTTCCAAGGGTTCGAGCCTGATTTTACAGTGACCGTATTGACCTTTACCGCCCGATTGACGTTTATACATACCTTCGGCGTCGACGGGTTGTAAGAAAGTTTCTCTGTAAGCAACTTGAGGTTTACCTACGGTTGCTTCAACTTTGAATTCGCGAAGTAAACGGTCTACGATAATTTCAAGGTGCAATTCGCCCATACCCGCGATAATGGTTTGCCCGGTTTCTTTATCCGTATAGGTTTTAAAGGTCGGATCTTCCTCGGCGAGTTTGATAAGCGCAAGAGTCATTTTCTCTTGACCGGCTTTGGTTTTGGGTTCGATTGCTACGCGGATAACCGGCTCGGGGAATACCATTTGTTCCAAAACGATAGGCGCGTTTTCAGCGCAAAGCGTATCGCCGGTGGTGGTTTCTTTTAAGCCTACGATAGCGCAGATATCGCCCGAATAAATTTCGTCGATTTCTTCGCGGTGGTTAGCGTGAATACGCAAAAGCCTGCCTACCCTTTCCTTCTTGCCCTTGGTGCTGTTATACACGTAAGAACCCGAAGTGAGTTTACCGGAGTAAACGCGGAAGAACGCAAGTTTACCAACGAACGGATCGGCAACGATCTTGAACGCTAAGCCGGAGAACGGCTCGTTATCGTCGGTCTTTCTAACTTCGTCTTCACCCTTAGAGTTAACGCCCTGAACGTGATCTACGTCGATAGGGCTGGGTAGATAATCTACGATTGCGTCTAACAAGTGTTGAACACCCTTGTTGCGGTAGCTAGAGCCGCAGAATACGAGGGTAACAGCCATAGAAATGGTTGCTTTGCGAAGCCCGCGTTTGATTTCGTCAACCGAAAGCTCGCCGCCTTCTAAATACTTAGCCATAAGGTCGTCGTCTTGCTCGGCGGCTACCTCGACAAGCTGAGTTCTGTAAAGCTCTGCCTCTTCTTTATATTCATCGGGAATTTCAACGATTTCGGTTTTCGTTCCGAGGTCGTCGAGATACATTATCGCGTCGTTGTTAACTAAGTCGATAATCCCGCGGAAGGTATCTTCCTTACCGATAGGCATGGTCGCCGGAATGGCGTTGGTGTGCAACCTATCTTTCATCATTTGAACGGCACCGAAGAAGTTTGCGCCGTTAATGTCCATTTTATTTACGTAGGCAATACGCGGAACGTGATACTTGTCCGCTTGGCGCCATACGGTTTCGCTTTGAGGCTCAACGCCGCCCTTCGCGCAGAAGGTGGCAACCGCGCCGTCTAGCACGCGTAGCGACCTTTCAACCTCTACGGTGAAGTCAACGTGCCCCGGCGTATCTATTATGTTTATACGGTTACCTTTCCATTGGCAGGTGGTCGCCGCGCTGGCGATGGTTATGCCGCGCTCTTGCTCTTGAACCATGAAGTCCATGGTAGCGGAGCCGTCGTGCGTTTCGCCTAGCTTATGCGTTTTGCCCGTATAGAACAAAATACGTTCGGTAGTAGTCGTTTTGCCCGCGTCTATATGAGCCATTATGCCTATGTTTCTGGTTTTTTCTAATGCAAATTCTCTGGGCATAGTAACTCCTTAAATTACCAACGGAAATGTGCAAACGCCTTGTTTGCTTCCGCCATTCTGTGAACGTCTTCTTTTTTCTTAACCGCGCCGCCCGCGTTGTTAAACGCGTCGATAAGTTCGTTTGCAAGGCGAACGGACATATCTCTGTCGTTTCTGGTTCTTGCATACGTAACTATCCAACGGATAGCTAAGGTTTGGCGTCTTTCCGGTCTGATTTCGATAGGAACCTGATAGTTAGAGCCGCCTACGCGCCTTGCTTTAACCTCTAACACGGGTTTAACGTTTTCAATAGCTTGATTGAAAATATCCATGGGCTCCTGACCGAGCTTTTCTTTCATAATATCGAAAGCATCGTAAACGATACTTTGCGCCGTTCCTTTTTTACCGTCAAGCATAACCTGATTTATAAGCTTGGTTACTACTTTACTGCCGTAAATAGGATCGGGTAACACGTCCCTTTTAGGAACGCCGCCTCTTCTTGGCATGTTTGTGATCCTCCTTTAAATTTTTAGGGCATAGCCCTTTCAGTACAGCTATCGCGCGCTTATTGATTTTTTTATTTTAAGCTGCGAACCTTCTGCCTTGCGGAATACTGCCTACTTTAATCGGGCGTAAATAAAAATATTCCGAATAAGTAGGGTTAACTATTTTTTAATTACTTAGGACGTTTAGCGCCGTATTTGCTTCTTGCCTGCTTGCGCTTTGCAACGCCTGCGGTATCGAGCGTGCCGCGTATGATATGATATCTTACGCCCGGGAGATCTCTCACCCTGCCGCCGCGGATAAGCACCGAGCTATGCTCTTGAAGATTGTGACCTTCGCCGGGAATATAAACGGTACCCTCTTGCTTGTTGGTTAAACGTACTCTTGCAATTTTACGGAGAGCCGAGTTAGGCTTTTTGGGTGCAGTCGTGGTAACGGACAAGCATACCCCGCGCCTTTGCGGGCATTCGTTCAAAATAGGAGCTTTGCTCTTTTTGACCGCCGTAGTTCTGCCTTGCTTAATGAGTTGGTTAATCGTTGGCATTTTTTTACCTCCTTGCTTTATTCGGAATATCTTTACCGTCGGGTTGCCCCGCCGTTTAAAGAAGCTTATTTTTATGCGCGAGCGCCGCCTTTTTTCGCAAACTCTGCAAAATTTACGCAAATTCCGCAAAACGGCAACCGCCTACGCCACATAACTTAGGTAATTTTAGCATTTTTTTGCGGGTAAGTCAATCGTTTTTTAGCATACCCGCAAATATATTTGATTTTAGCGCTGTTTTGCGCCGAGTTTTGCGCGTTATTCACGCCTTTGCGCGAACGTTTGCGCGATTAAATACCCTCGTCTTCGAAGTCGAAATCGTCTATCGGTTCTTCTTCGGTTGCGGCGGACGCCTCTGCCGAAGCGGATACCATTTGCGGATTAAGCGTTTTATAATCTCTTACGCCGGTTCCGGCGGGGATAAGCTTACCGATAATAACGTTTTCTTTAAGACCAACTAGCGGATCTACCTTATTTTTGATAGCAGCCTCGGTAAGAACCTTTGCCGTTTCTTGGAAGGACGCAGCCGATAAGAAACTTTCGGTGGCGAGTGCGGCTTTGGTTATACCCAAAAGCACGCGCTTTGCCGTTGCGGGCTTACCGCCGTTTTCAAGCGCTTTTTTATTTGACTCTTCGAAACGGAAAATATCTACGTATTCGCCGGGCAATAAATCGGTATCGCCGCATGCCTCTACGCGAACCTTTCTTAACATTTGGCGAACGATAACTTCAACGTGTTTATCGTTAATATCAACGCCCTGAGAACGGTAAACGGATTGAACTTCGCGCAAAATATAATCTTGAACGGGGTTAGGACCGCTGGTTTTTAAAATATCTTGCGGATAAACCGAACCGCTGGTAAGAACTTTACCTACCTCTACGAACTCGCCGTGCTTAACGCGAAGTTCGGCGCTGAACGGAATGGGATAATCTTTAGTAGTGCCGTCGGACGACTTAACCACGACGTGGCGAATGTTATCTTTATCCTCTATGGAAACGTAACCCGAAACTTCGCAAACGGTAGCTTGCCCCTTAGGCTTTCTCGCTTCGAAAAGTTCTTCTACACGGGGAAGACCTTGGGTAATATCGCCCGTGGACGCTATACCGCCGGTATGGAACGTACGCATGGTAAGCTGAGTGCCCGGTTCGCCTATCGAT
>CAYZWD010000093.1:0-551 GCA_964482115.1 uncultured Acidiphilium sp.
AATTTATTGTATATATTTTTATAATTTACGCCTATTTTTTACCGTTTTAACTAAGCGCGCAAAAAAATTAGCTAAAAACACTAAAAAACCGCAAGGCTATAGCCTCGCGGGTAAAAAGTTTACAGCCTCGCGGATAAAAAATAACGGTTTAACGGGTACGGTTTAAGTTTTTTCGCCTAGAGCAATAAGTTGCCAAGGGTAAAAATAATTTACGCGGTTTATTTCGAGCAGTTTTTTTACCGAACGGTTCGCTAGATGCGTAAGCTTAACTATATCGTCGCCTAGTTTAATTCTATAAAGCTCGGCAAAGCCCGTTTTAATCGCCAAAAGGTCGCCCGCGCAGACGTCTTGGTTTAAATTGTTTTCGCTAACTATAACCGAGGGCGGGCAGTTAAACTTAAGCGCTATTTGTTCAAGGTTTTCGTTTTCTTCAACGCGGTAAATTATTACACCGCCGTTCGTTACGCCGTCGGTTATTTCCCTGCCGTTTATTACCTCGCCGTTTTTACAAAAAAATTCGTCGTTTGCACACGCCGTAGCTTCTGCGTCGT
>CAYZWD010000093.1:561-4625 GCA_964482115.1 uncultured Acidiphilium sp.
AACTTTTCCATATTACGAATATATTTAAGCGTGTTAAAAAATATTCGCAAAAGGGGTTGATTATTATTAAACGACTTGCAAAAACCGTAATTGCGGTAACCGCTTTTTCGTGTGCGGAGCGCGGGCTTGGCTTTTTATATAGAATTTTTTTGTCGCGCGCGATAGGCGCGGAAGGCTTAGGTTTGTACCAGATAGCGCTTTCGGTTGTGGGCGTTTTAATGACCGTTTCTGCCTCCGGTATACCGATAACGGTTTCGCGCCTCATGATTAAAGAACGAGCAGCAAATAAAAAAATAGGCGAACTTTCAACGGTTTCTGCGGGCGTTACGCTAACCGCCGCCGTTTGCCTGCCTATAGTTTTATTTTTATTCGTGCTTAGAAACGACTTGGGCTTTTTGTTTGCGGACGAACGCTCCGTAACGGTATTTTTAATAATACTGCCGGGGGTGTTTTTAACTTCGGTTTACGCTGTAATTCGCGGATTTTTTTGGGGGCGAAAATATTTTTACAGCTACTCTGTAATAGAACTTTTAGAAGAAATAGTTATGATTGTAGTAGGCGTTTTTTTGGTTTGCAAAAGCGTTGGAACGTATCAAAAAACCACGGCGGCTGCCGTGGCGGTTTTAGTTTCGTATATATTTTCGTTTTTAACCGCGTCGATAACCTTTTATGCGCGCGGCGGCAGACTAAAAAACCCTTTACCCGAATTAAAACCGCTTTTTATTTCTAGCGCGCCGATAACGCTTATGCGAACGGCAACTTCTCTTAGCGGGTTTTTAATTGCCGTTATTCTACCCTCGGCGCTAATTATAGGCGGAATGCCAAAAAATCAAGCGATCGCCGAGTTCGGAGTTATAAGCGGAATGGCTATGCCCCTTTTGTTTATGCCGTCTACCATAATAGGTTCTATATCGCTGGTATTAGTGCCGGAACTAGCCGAAAATTTTTATAAAAAACAAAATTTCAGCTTACAAAATAACGTAGAAAAAGCGCTTTTATACTCCGCCGGGATAGCGATTTTTATAATTCCCGTCTTTTGCGGTTGCGGTAAATTTATAGGCTCGTTCGTTTACGGTAACGAGCTTGCCGGTGAATATTTAACTTTTGCCGCGCCTATTATGTTGCCGATGAGCGTTACTATGATTTCTAACAGTCTGTTAAACTCTATGGGTATGGAGCGAAAAACTTTGTTATACTTCGGCGTTGGCAGCGTGCTTTTAATTTTATGCGTGTGGTTGTTGCCGCCGTATATCGGTAATTATTCGCTTATTTTAGGTTATTTTTTAAACTATTGCGTAACCGCAGTTTTAAATATCGGATTGCTGCAAAAAATTTGTTGCTCTCGCTTGTTGTTTAAAAGTAAACTGGTTATTGGTTTATGTTGCTTGCCGCCTGCCGTTTGTTTGTGTTTTTTTACTTTTGCGCTTTTTTCAAAATTAACGCTCGGAATTTTTGCTTTCGTTTTATCGGGCGGCTTAACCGCCGCGTGCTTATATTTAACCTTGCTGGCTTTAGGTTTTTTCAGCAACGAAAAAAGAGGGTTAAAACTTAAAACAAAAAAACGGAACACGCAAAAAATTACGGCAAAAAACACTTTAACAAGCAAACTTAAAAATTCATAAAAACGTTTATTTTTTAGCGTTTTATATGAAAAAATCTTTTATCGGCTTAATATGTGAAAACGTTGGCATACAAACAAATATTAACGCGTAGTTAACTAAATTATTAAAAATTTGCCCTTTAAAAAACATTCTGTAGCAAACGTAAGAAAAATAGCTTACACCACCTCCGAAATTTTCGGCAACGTAGTTTAACACGGCGGTAGAAAATCCTGCGGCTTTATTATAAAAATAAAAACCCGTGCTGTTTATAGCAACCGTGCAAACGAAAAGGCTAAGCACGCAAATAATTAAATATTTTAAATAAAACGCGGATTTTTTTAAGTTATTACGAAACAAAAGATTAACCGCGCCCGCAAAAAACGAAAGCGCCGCCGTTGACAACCCAACCCACGGCATATATAATTGCCCCCACGAGTTTATAACGTAGCCAATTAAGTCGGCTAAAAAAGCCGAAGCCCCGCCCGCGATGGGGCCTAGAGCCACGCCGATTATAACGCTGATAAAAATAGTAAGCGAATATTGCACGTCGAAAATTCTTACTTCTAAATACGTGTTGGCAATCACCGAAAGTGCGGCGAACACCGCTATAAACGCCGCCTTTTTACCCGACGATTCGTTTTTAAGCTTTGGCGAAAAAACAAAATCTGAAAAGATTAATTTTTGCTCCGAGTTATTTTTTTGCATAAAAAAACCTACCTTTTAAGGTAGAGTTCAAAACACTTTGCATAAAAACTTAAGAATTTTATGCGCGGCATTCGGATGCGCCGAAAAATCGCGGCAATATGCCTTCGCGCGGCGTCAACATCCCGTTCGCCGCTACTTTACGCTTTTCGTACTACTCTGCCTATTTTTTTTCGTATATTATAGCCTAACGAAAAGGCTTTGTCAAACAAAAACGAGCTACAAAAACAAGTTTATCGCTTGAATTTAATTAGCCCGTTTTTCGTTTTTTAACTATTTATAAATTTTTACGATTGATAAACGAATTGCAATTTTTTTAATTAACGGCTTTTATTTTTTCGTCGCACGCGTAAGTTAGCGGTATGCCGTAAGTTTTTTCGTAAATTTCTTTCCACACGCGTTCGTTTTCACTTTTTAAATATGTAACGTTTTCGCCCTTAGAAAGCTCGGCTTTAGGATAAATCGGTTTAGAAACGTGAATGGTATATTCTTGAACCTTAAATCCGTCCGCACCGACCTCGTCGCCGTCGCGCATGGTAATAAAACAAGGAACTATCGGCGCGTTATTAGCGCTAGCTAGCGAAAACGCCCCTTTTTTTAAGGGCTTCGGCTTGCGGTAATTCCACCACATGCTTTGTTCTGCATAAATTAAAATAAAGCCTTTATTCTTTAAAATTTCGCTAACGCCATCGTAAAACTCTTTCATTTTACTCACGTCGCCGCTAAGCGGAAGAGTGTTACAATTTTTCATTAAATAGCCGAAAAAACCGTTAAAACTAGTGTAATTTCCCTCTCTAACAACTCTAAAAAATTTATGTTTTTTAGTATCGCAAGTTTCGTAAGCTACTTGCATGGCAAAACTGTCGTACGCGTTGAAGTGATTGCAAGTAAGTATAGCGCCGCCCTCTACCGAACGCAAATTTTCAGCCCCGATTATATCTTTTATAATCATTTTTTTGCTTTTTAGCAAATCGTTTAAAAATATTCGTGCCGCCCCGAACGCCATTTTCGACTTGACCTTGCTTATTAATTTTTTTTGCGCGTAATCGACCTTTGCCGTAAGCGGTTTAGTTGGCGGATCGTTTTCAACGTCTTTATCGAACACGCCGTTTTTTTCAAGCTCGCTTATTTTGTTCAATACTTCAACGCGCGAAAAATCTTGTTTTTTTCTTAAATTTTTAAGATAATTATCTTCCCTTTCAATTTCGCTTAAAGCTAATTTTTTTAGCCGAGCCAACGCCTCTTCGTTTTTGGCGGCTATTGCTTTTAAATCGCACGCGTTGGTTTCTTCTACGATTAAATTATAAAAATCGGTTTGCTCGGCGTATTTCCAAAACGGAGCGGAATATTCCACGGCGCCGCCCCGCCACGGCTTAGCGGACATTATATAATGCAAAATTTTCGCATCGTTAACCGAAGCTACGGGCAATCCGAAGTAAACCTCGGCGTTCCACTCGGGCGAAATTAAAAGCACCCTGTCTTTGCAAAGAATATTCAAATAATCTTCGTCTTGCGTAACTAAAAAATCGTATTCGGTAAGCAACTTTCCAAACTTTTCAAGCATTTTTGCTTCACGCGTTTTTTTGCAATCTATAAGTAAAACGCCCGCGTTAAAATAAGCGTAGCGGTCTATACCCAACACGTTTTCTACGTAGGTGCCGAAAATATCCTCCGTGCGCATAACCCGCTCCGGAATAGCCCCCACGAAATTATCTTTTAAATCTATCGAATAAAATTCGCCTAAATCGGCGGTAACTATAG
>CAYZWD010000094.1:0-4609 GCA_964482115.1 uncultured Acidiphilium sp.
GCGCTTGAATGGCATTCAAGAGGTCGCCGGTTCGACCCCGACTATCTCCACCAAATTAAAAAAACGCGAAGCTTATTTGCTCCGCGTTTTTTTTCGTTCTTATTTTCGTTCTTATTTTCGTGGTTATAATTTTTCGCCTTTTAATATTTCCTTTTTTGCACCGAGGCAAGGGTTAAAACCGCCACGAACGAAGCGCCGTACTTTTTTAAAAGGCAACAAACGCTTTCGACGGTTGCGCCCGTCGTCATAACGTCGTCGATTAAAAGTACGCGCTTACCCTCTAACCGCTTGCGGTTTTTAACGCCGAAACTGCCGCTCAAGTTCTTTTGCCGTTCCGCAAACGAAAGGGTTGCTTGCCTAACCGTTTCGCGCCGCTTATAAACTATATCGTGCTCGATCGGCACGCCCGACAAATAAGAAAACTCTTCCGCAAGTAATCTTGCTTGATTGTAACCGCGAGCTTTTTCGCGCGAAGCCGTCATGGGGACGTATAAAACGAAATCGCAATTAAGAAAATTTTTGTTATAAATATTGCATAAATCTTGGGCAAAAATGCGCGAGATATAGCGTTTACCCTCGTATTTAAGCGCGGTAATCAGCTTGTTTACGGGTTCGGCGTAATCGAACGCGCTTACCGCTATATCGAAAAACGTATCGCGCCCGGAGCACGAATCACAGCGGGTTGCCTCGTAAGGGATTTTTCTGCCGCAATGCGCGCAAACGCAACCGCCGCTAAGCCTTGGCAAAAGCTTTTCGCATCGTTCGCAAAACGGTTTACCCGAAAAATTTTCGCACCCGCAAGCGTTGCACGTTATTTCAAGCGGGAACAATAAATCGAGCGTTTTATCGAAAAGCCGCCTGCCGTTAACGCTTTTTTGCTTGCTTAGCAGCGCGCTTTTTATTTTGTTAAAAAAATTAAAACACATTAATTTAAAAGTCGATTTTAAAGCGAATTATTTTTTTACGCAAAAGCTGTAAGTAGTTTTCTTTTCAAACTTTTCGCCCGGTCGCAAAATTGCGGACGGAAAGGCGGGTTGGTTTATTGCATTTGGGAAATTTTGCGTTTCTAAGCAAAAAGCGGAACGTTTTTCGTGCACTCTGCCGCCTTTGCCGAGCGTATCGTTTAAAAAATTACCCGTATAAAGCTGCATTCCGAAGTTATCGGTAAAAACACTCATTTCAAGCCCTGTATCTTCGGCATAAACAGAGGCGACTTTTTCGTAATTGCCGTAATTTTTAAGCTCGAAGTTATGGTCGTATCCGCCGCCGAACGCTATTTGTTTGTGCGGCGAATTTATAAACTCGCCTATTTTTCTGCCGCCGCGGAAATCGAACGGGCTACCCTCTACGTACATGCGCTCGCCCGTGGGGATAAGCTCTTTATCTATGGGTGTAACGCTATCCGAATTTATGGTAAGAACGTGGTTAAGCACGGTGTTTTCGGCAGACAAATTAAAATAAGAATGGTTCGTTAAGCTAATAGGGGTTGCCTTATCGCACTCCGCTTTATAGCAAAGGTTGATAGACGCTTTATCCAAATAATAGCACACCTCGATTTTTAAATTGCCGGGGTAACCCTCTTCGCCGTCTGCGCTCACGTAAGTAAAACGCAAACGCTCACCGTCTTGCCGAGCGGAAAAAATCTTTTTATCAAACCCGATTTTGCCGCCGTGCAAACTGTTTTTTCCGTCGTTTTTATAAAGCGAATATTCAACGCCGTCTATGCTGAACTTGCCGTTTGCAACGCGGTTTGCAACCCTACCTACGAACGCGCCTAAATATCCGTCGTTGTTTTGATAACCCGATATTTCGTCGTAGCCCAAAACAACGTCGCGCTCCACGCCGTTTTTATCCTTTACGAATAAATTTTTAATGGTGCAACCGTAATCTAAAACGTGCGCGCGTATAACGCCGTTATCTAAAATATACTCGTTAACCGCCAGCCCTTCCGCGGTTTTCCCGAATGGCCGTTTTTTAATCATTTGCTTAAAATCTCCGAAAAAAAGTTTAAATTGTTTTTTAAAAGTGCCGCTATAGGTCGATTATCGCATAGTTCGGCTTTTTTTTTGCGCAAAAAAAGCGCTAAAAAGCAATTCGCTAACGGCTAGCCGTATGTGTTAAAATTTAACGGCCTATAATTCTTTAACGGCTAAGATAATCGTCTATCGAAGCCGCGGCTTTTCTGCCCGCGCCCATTGCCAAAATTACGGTTGCGGCGCCGCTTACCGCGTCGCCTCCGGCGTATACGCCCTCAACCGAGGTTTGCAACTTTTCGTCAACGACGATACAGCCGCGGCGGTCGGTTTCAAGTTCGGGCATGCCGCTTCGAATAATCGGGTTAGGCGAAGTGCCTAGCGCCATAATAACGGCGTCTGCAAAAATATCGTATTCGCTGTTTTCAACGGCTACCGGGCTACGCCTACCCGAAGAATCGGGTTCGCCTAGCTCCATTTTTTGCAATCTTACGCCGCAAACCGCGCCGTTTTCGCCCAAAATTTGCACGGGATTAGTTAAAAACGAAAATACTACGCCCTCTTGCTTAGCATGCAAAACTTCCTCACGCCGAGCGGGCAATTCCGCCTCCGTACGGCGGTAAACCACGGTCACCTCTCCGCCGAGCCTTAAAGCACTTCTCGCCGCGTCCATCGCAACGTTGCCGCCGCCCACTATTATCACTTTTTTGCCCTTTTTAACGGGGGTTTTCGAGCTTTCTGTATAAGCTTTCATAAGGTTTATGCGTGTTAAAAACTCGTTGGCGGAAAACACGCCCGCCAGCTCTTCGCCGGGGATTTTCATAAACCTAGGCAACCCCGCGCCGCTAGCAATAAACACCGCGCCGTATTCGGCTTTCAGTTCGCTTAAGTTAAACGACTTGCCCGCCACCGCGTTATAAACGAATTTAACGCCTAAATCTTCTAGTTTTTTTATTTCGCCTGCAACCACGCTTTTAGGCAAACGGAACTGCGGTATGCCGTAAGTTAAAACGCCGCCGCCTTTGTGTAGCGCCTCGAAAACCGTAACCGAATACCCGCGGAACGCAAGATCGCCCGCGGCGGATAACCCCGCCGGGCCCGAACCGATTACGGCAACCGTTTTTTTAGAGCCGTTTTCAGCGTTACTTTCCGCGCCGTTTTTAGCGCGAACTTCTCCGCTGTTTTTATTACTGTTTACAGCAGTTTTTTGCGAATTTAAAAGGTTTTTTGCGTGATAATCGGCAACGAACCGTTCAAGGTTGCCTATCGCGACGGCTTCGCCTTTTATTCCGCGCACGCAAACCCGTTCGCACTGATTTTCTTGCGGGCAAACACGCCCCGTCACCGCGGGTAAAGAGTTAGTTGACGATATAACGCCGTAAGCTTTTTCAAACTCACCCTTAGCGACCAAAGCTATAAATTCGGGAATTTTCACGCCTACGGGGCAGCCCCCCATGCACGCGGGTTTTTTACAGTTTAAGCAACGTTTAGCTTCAGCCACCGCTTGTTCGCAAGTATAACCGTTGGCAACTTCGTTAAAACTTTTAGCGCGTTCTTCGGCGATTAAAAGCGGCATTTCAACGCGCGCGACGGCGGCTTTTATTTCCGCCGCGTTTACGCACTCGGCACAGTTAGCGGCTTTTATTTCCGCCGCGTTTACGCACTCGGCGCAGTTGCGTTCGGCGCAGTTTTCTTTAGATAAATCTTTCATATAAATTCTCCGTTAAAATAGGCTAGCCGCTCACGCTTTTTTAAAAAGATTGCAATTTTCGCGGCGTTTTTGTTCGAATCGTTTATACTGCGCGTTTCTAGCGAGCAGCGAATCGAAATCTACCTTATGCCCGTCGAAATCGGGCCCGTCTACGCAAGCGAACTTAACCTCGCCCCCGACGTTAACCCTACACCCGCCGCACATACCCGTACCGTCAATCATAATAGGGTTCATGCTAACTACCGTTTTAACGCCGAAAGGTTGAGTTACGGCGCACACGTTTTTCATCATTATAACGGGGCCGATAGCCATAACTTCACTGATTTTCTCCGTTTGCAAAAGGCGTTTTAGCGGCTCGGTAACGAACCCTTTTTCGCCGAGCGAACCGTCGTCCGTAACCAAAATAAGCCTATCGCATGCGGCTAAAAACTCTTCGCGCAGAATTACCGCGCTTTGATTTTTAAACCCTATAATAGCGGTAACGTACGCCCCGCCGGCTTTAAACGCCTTAGCCACCGGCAACGCTATTGCAGAGCCAACGCCGCCGCCTATCACCACGGCGTGTTCTACGCCCTCGACCGCGGTAGCCTTGCCGAGCGGTCCGCATACGTCGTGAACGGAGTCGCCTTCGTTAAGCGAAGCTAGTTCTAAAGTAGTTTCTCCCACGGGCTGGAACACCACCGTAACCGTTTGTTCCGCCCTATCGTAATCTGAAATAGTGAGGGGAATGCGCTCGCTGTCTTCTAGCGGGCGAATTATAACGAATTGCCCCGCGAGAGCGTGGGCGGCAACGAGCGGCGCTTTTACCGTAATGCTTATAGCCGTTTCGCACAGTGCCTTTCTTTTAATAATTTTATACATTTTTTCACCGTAAGTAATTAAAAATCGTTTATAGATATATTTGATTTTTTTAAAGCCGTAAAAT
>CAYZWD010000095.1:0-4590 GCA_964482115.1 uncultured Acidiphilium sp.
AATTACCATAGTACCTTTTACGGGCCCGTAATCTACGAGTTCGGTTTTAACCACTACGTCCGTAAACCATTTTGCAAAATCTTCGTTTAAATCGGCAACCTCTTTTACGAATTGCTTTTCGTTGCTTTTGTCTGCCATAGTTAACCTCTCCGCGCTAAAAAGCGCTTTTTCATTTTTGTTTTTATGTTTTTTTATTATTCGTTTTTATGCAAATTCAGCCGTTTTTTGCAAATTGGCTAAACCTAGCGCTATTTTACGCTATTATCTATTATATATTAATTTTGCCCGATTGTAAAGTAATCTTGCCCCCGTAAGCGCGAAAAACGAGAAAAACGCATTATTATACGCCGAAAAACGCGCCTTTAAAAAAACAAACGGCAATCAACTTTTCCAACGCATACAGCGCAAGACGAAATAAGTAAAACCAATAATTGTGAAAAGTTGGCAAAATTAGTTTAGTTATCGTTCAAACGCCGCTAAAACGCTTGAATATTTTCGATTTGTGTAGTATAATTTTAAAGAAATTACAGCCTAGGCTAGAAGTTTAGGCACTTGAAGATTTTAGGAGATAGAGAAATGGACATTAAACAGCTTACGGTTAACGCCGTTAGAATGCTTTCCGTAGAGCAAATTGAAAAAGCAAAT
Source organism: uncultured Acidiphilium sp. (assembly GCA_964482115.1). Taxonomy (GTDB): domain Bacteria; phylum Bacillota; class Clostridia; order Christensenellales; family Borkfalkiaceae; genus HGM11416. Next base: position 646 of record CAYZWD010000095.1, read on the forward strand.
TCAGGTCATCCGGGGCTTCCGCTCGGAGCCGCCCCCATCGCTTACACGTTATTTGCAGACTTTTTAAAGTTTAATCCGCAAGAACCCGCCTTTGAAGACCGCGACAGATTCGTTTTATCCGCGGGGCACGGTTCGGCAATGCTCTATTCTCTTTTATATCTTTTCGGCTACGGCTTAACCGCCGAAGATCTTGCCGCGTTCAGAACGTACGGCAGCCGCACCCCGGGGCACCCCGAGCGCGGCGTTACGCCCGGCGTTGAAATAAGCACCGGACCGTTAGGTCAAGGCATTGCAAACGCTGTTGGTATGGCTATTGCCGAATCCGCGCTTGCCGCGCGCTTTAACCGCGATGGATTCGAACTCGTTAACCACTACACCTACGCGCTTTGCGGCGACGGATGCATGGAAGAAGGCATCGAAAACGAGGCGGCTTCGCTTGCAGGCACGCTTAAACTTAACAAGCTTATAGTTCTTTACGATAAAAACAATATAACCATCGAGGGCGATACCAAGTCCGCTTTTACCGAAAACGTAGGGGCTAGACATAAAGCGCTAGGTTGGAACGTTTTAGAAGTTGAAGACGCAAACGATTTAAAAGCTTTGCACCGCGCTATAGCTAGGGCTAAAAAATCGGTTACTAAACCTACCCTTATAATTTGCAATTCTAAAATAGGCTACGGCTCGCCGCTGGAAGGCTCTGAAAAATCGCACGGAGCACCGCTCGGCGCGGCTAATATTGAAAAACTTAAACAAAACTTGGGCTGGACTTGCCAACCTTTCGAAGTGCCCGCTGAAGTTAAAAAACACTGCGCTTCTGTAGCGTTGCGCGGCAAACGCGTTATGCGCCGTTGGAAAAAACTGTTTAAAAGCTACGAGGCGGCTTACCCCGAACTCGCCCGCGAATATCGCGACAGAGCAAAAGGCGTTATCCCGGACGAAGTTAAAAACCTCAATATCGAATTCGATAAAGCGGACGCAGGCAGAGGATACAGCTTTAAAGTGCTTAACGCGCTTGCGGATAAACTACCCGCGCTTTTCGGCGGCAGCGCCGATTTAGCGCCCTCTAATAAGTCCAACATGACCGCGCGCGATTACTACTCGCCCGAAAACAGAGGCGGTTCTAATATGCATTTCGGCATAAGGGAACACGCAATGGGCGCTATTTGCAACGGTATTGCCGCGCACGGCGGTTTTATACCCTACTGCGCGACTTTCTTCGTTTTCAGCGATTATATGAAACACGCAATGCGCCTATCCGCGCTTATGGGGCTTAAGGTTATTTACGTTTTAACGCACGACAGTATCGGCGTCGGCGAGGACGGACCTACCCACGAACCCGTTGAACAGCTTATCGGTTTGCGCTCTATCCCCGGGCTTAACGTTTACCGCCCCGCGGACGGAACGGAAACGCTTATTTGTTGGCAACGCGCGATTAACACTAACGGACCTTCCGCCATTATTTTGAGTAGACAAACGTTGCCGCTTATCCCCTCCTCACGCGAAGGGGCTAGCAAGGGCGCTTATATTTTAAGCTATTCGGATAAAAAATTCGTGCCCGATTGCATTCTTACGGCTAGCGGCTCTGAAGTGGAACTTTGTATGCGCGCGCAAGAAAAACTTGCCGCCGAGGGTATTAACGTCCGCGTTGTTTCCGCGCCTTGTTTAGAAATTTTCGATAAACAAAACGCTAACTATAAAGACAGCGTTTTACCCGCTAAAATTAGAGCGCGCGTGTTCGTTGAGGCGGGCACTCCGCACAGCTGGTATAAGTACGGAACGGAATCGAGCGAATACGTTAGCATGAGCACGTTCGGCGCTTCGGGCGAAGCGAAAACTTTATTCAGCGTTTTCGGCTTTACCGCAGATAACGTTTGTGATTGCGTTAAACGCGCCGTCGCTAAAGCTAAATCTTATAAAAACCTAAGATAATCGCGGTTATACGCCGCGCTTAAAACTTGCGCGGTATTCGCGCTTTTAAGCAAAAAATCAAAGCGCCGAATTTTATCGGCGCTTTACGATTTTTATTTCCGCTTTTATATATTTTGCAACTTTTATTATTTCACTTTTTAAATAAAAAGGAATTATTATGGATTTTATTTTTTTCGCCAACGGCGCGCTTTTAGGTTTGGGCCTTGCGATGGACGCGTTTTCTGTTTCGCTTGCGAACGGACTTAGCGAGCCTAATATGCCCGCCAAAAAAACGGCGCTTATTTCGGGTACTTTTGCGTTTTTTCAAGCCCTTATGCCGCTTATAGGTTGGTTTTTGGTTTCAACGTTGGTGGGCGCGTTCAACGCGATTGCTCCGTTTATACCCTACGCCGCCCTCGTTTTGCTAAGCTTTATCGGCATAAAAATGATTTTAGACGGCGTTAAAAGCGGCAAAAACGGCGAGGCGGAACAAGAAAAACCCGCCCTCTCGTTCGGCGCGTTGCTTATTCAAGGCGTGGCGACTTCTATCGACGCGCTATCCGTTGGCTTTACGATCGACGGCTACGATTTTTTAAGCGCTTTGGTTTGCGCGCTTATAATTGCCGCGGTAACCTTGGTCGTTTGCACGGCGGGCGTGTTTATTGGCAAGCGCTTCGGCGTAAAACTTGCAAACAAATCGCAAATTTTCGGCGGAGTTATACTTATTGCCATAGGCATAGAGATTTTTATTAAGGGGATTTTGGGCGCATGATGAAACTTTCATTAATAGTTCCTTGCTTTAACGAAGAAGAGGCGTTGCCCGCTTTTTACGCGGAACTTTCAAAAACGTTAAACGAGCTTAGCGACTACGAAGCGCAAATACTTTTTATAAACGACGGTTCCGACGATAAAACTTTAGAAGTTATAAAAGACTTAGCCGCAAAAGACCGTCGGGTTAATTACGTTTCGTTTTCACGCAATTTCGGCAAAGAGGCGGCGATGCTCGCGGGTTTTAAAAACGCAAACGGCGATTTCGTTGCCGTTATGGACGCCGATTTACAAGATCCGCCCGCCCTACTTCCGCAAATGCTGAAAATTTTAACCGAGCAAGACTACGACAGCGTTGCAACCCGCAGAAAAGACCGCAAAGGCGAGCCGTTTATACGCTCGGTGTGTTCTAAGGCGTTTTACCGCATACTGCGCAAGGCGAACAAGTGCGACGTTGCCGACGGCGCGCGCGATTATAGGCTTATGAAACGCAAAATGGTTGACGCTATTATTTCAATGAGCGAAGTTAACCGCTTTACTAAAGGTATTTTCGGTTGGATAGGCTTTAAAACCTATTGGTTGCCCTTTGAAAACGTCGAACGCGTTGCGGGCAAAACCAAATGGAATTTTTTAGGGCTGTTTAAATATTCTGTAGCGGGAATAGTTAACTTTTCGGATTTGCCGCTTAACCTCGTTTTTGCGTTAGGGTGCGCTTTATCGCTAATTTCGGCGCTCGGGCTTATAACTTTGCTTGTTTTGGCTATCGCCTCTGTAAGCTTTTCGCCCGTTATTACGTTAGTAGCGTTTATGGCGCTGTTTTGCGGAATTAACCTTATAGCTATGGGCGTTTTGGGCAAATATATAGGCAATACCTACTTCGAGGCAAAGCGCAGACCGCTTTATATCGTTGCGGATACGAACATTGAAAACGCTAAATAATCTTTTTTTAACGAAACGAATTTTTAAATAAAAATAACTTATAATTTATTAGCCGATTGCAAAAAAATTGCGGTCGGCTTTTTTATTAACAAAAATCGCTCTCTAATTGTTCGTTTTTTTATCAGCAGGCGTTATCGTATATCTTTTTTTACACGAAAAGTAACGCGCGGCGTACCTTTTAGCGTATAATAAAACGAGCCGCGATTTGTTTTGCGGCACGAGGGAATTTATTTATGCTTTACGATTTTAATAAAACGCTTTTTGCTTGCAATGGGCGTTGCGGCGGGTGCGGAGGCGGATTTTTCGGCAACTCTTGCAACGGGTGCGGAA
>CAYZWD010000096.1:0-4136 GCA_964482115.1 uncultured Acidiphilium sp.
ATTAATAACTTAACGTTAAAACCCTTCCCGCTTAAACGCGCCTAAACGGGCAAAGAGGGAAGGGCAATTTTTAAAAGTGTGCCGCATAAAACCGCGGCGTTTACCTAAGCGAGGCAAAAAGCCGCGCTTAAACGTTTAGTTGAATAAATCCTTATAAGCTTTGCTGAACTTAACCGCGGGGGTTTTGCAAGCGCCGATAGTAATCTTTTCGCCGGTTTTGGGGTTGATGCCCGCTCTTTCGGCTTTATCTTTAACTTCGAAAGTTGCAAAGCCGGAAATATGAACGTATTCGTCTTTCTTTAACGAATCGGTAATGGTGTCTACTACAGCTTGGAAATATCCGTCAGCTTCCTTGATGGTTACGCCCAGCTTGTCCGCATAGGCTCTGATAAATTCGCTCTTGTTCATTTTTCATCCTCCGATATTTTGTGTGCTGCGCCTAGCTATTAGTGAATTGAACCGATCTCTAACGGCTAGAAACGCTTTTAATAACTACATTATAACATAAAATCGAATTTTAGCAAATGTTTTTGTAATTTTTTTCGCAAAAATCTATAAATTTTTATATTTTTTTTGCTAAAAACTCCGTTTTGGGGCAAGTTTAGCCTTCGTTAGGCGGAGTTGCGGGTAAAAACGGCTTTCGCAGGGCGGAGTTGCGGGTAAAACGGGCGGGTATGGGGCGCTCGCCTCGCTTTAGCTGCAAACGCTTGACAAAACTTTTAACTCGGTGTAAAATAAAACGGATAATAACGGCTGCAAAATTAAAATTTATAATTTTGCCGTAGCGAAAAGCCGCGTTTTTTGCGGCAACTCGTTAAAAAGGAAGTTAATTTTATGCAAACCGAATTATTGATTGAAAGGCTTAACTCTAAATCGCGCTTGATAAGGCATTTAGCGGTAGTCGCGTTAAAAAAGCGCGAGCGGCGCGAACCGGGGCTAGTTCCCCAGCCGGACGAGGAAGAGGCGGCTTTAAACATTCACACTCACTATTCGTTTTCGCCCTATTCGCCCGCGCAGGCGGCGTATACCGCGTATAAGCGCGCCGTGCGTTTAGCTTGCGTTTGCGATTACGCAACGGTAAGCGGCGTGCGCGAATTTTTTGCCGAATGCAAATATTTAGGCGTTTTACCCTTGGCGGGCGTTGAAGTTACCGCGCTAGAGGGCGAAGTAGTTTACCCGGTTTCTATATACGGGCTAAGCGAAAAAGATTGCCGCGAGTTTGAACCCTTCTTGCGCGAATTCCGCGAAAGCCGCGTGCGTTCTGCGAAAAACGCTACCGAACAAATTAACCGCCGCTTTAAAAAGGCGGGTGTGTTTATCGATTTCGATAAAGACGTTTTAGAAAAAGTAAAAGCGCGCCGCGGCGGCACGGTTACTTATAAACATATATATTACGCGATGGGCGAAAAGCTTATCGAAAAATACGGGCAAGGCAAGCCGCTTGCGGACTTCGTGCGGTATAAGCTGTGCGTAGACGTGCAAGAAAACGAATACAATTTGCTTTGCGACGGGCAAAACCCCTTTTATATTTACGATTTAGTGCTTGCCCTCCGCGCCAACTTGCATTTTTCTTGCAACGACGGATTGCCCGCTTTAAGCGAGGTTATAAATAACGCCGCTAGCCGCGGGCTTATTATAGCGTGCGAATTTAAAAGCGTTTCGGGCTGGCTTGAAAACGCCGCGCTGGCTGAAAAAAGCCGCGCCGAGTTCGAATCGTTTACTAAAAAGGCGAAAGAGTTAGGTTTTAACGCCGTTTGCATTTCGCATAAAAACGCCACCGAAAAAACGCTTGCCGACTACGCTGAAATTTTAGAACGCAACGAAATGCTGGTTTTGCCGTTAGAGCGCATAGAATATCCGCGCAGTAAATTCGAAAATAAGTTGCCGAAATCGCTTAAAAGCACTTTTTCGCGCAGCGCTTACGCCGTAGCGGGCAACGCCGCCAGTGCCGAAGAAAACGAGGGCGACGGCTTGTTCTCGCCAAAAACCGTGCAAAACTGCCCCGATTTTTCGCAAAGGGTGGGTATTTTTGCCGCGATAGGCAAAAGATTGTAACATGAATTTTAACGCGAATTTAAAAAATAACAACGCGATAAACGCTAATAACGCCGACGATTCGACCAACGCCGCGACCGCCGCCAACGCAAGCGGTACGATAAACGGCGGCGAATGGATTAGCGGCGAAAACACGGGTGCGATTTACGAAAAATCGAAATACGCGTTTGAAAAGGCTAAACTTTTTGGCGGCGCTTGCACTAAACTTATTTTAAACGACGCCGAAAGCGCGGTAAAAAGCGTACTTTTCGGCGTTGGCGGAGACGTGTGCGTTTTAACCTCGGATTTCGGATATTTTGCCGTTGCGCGCGATTTAAAAAACGCGCTTTCGTCTTGGGGGGTTAACGCCTTTATTTTTAGTGCGGACGACGGCGAAATTAATCCCGCCGCGGTAAGCGAATTCGTAAAGTCCGTAAAAACTCTGCGTTTCGCGTTGGTAATAGGGGCGGAAGAATTTTATCTTGCAGCCGCAGCTTGTTTAAAACCCGCGGGAATTTTAGCGGCTTATATCCCGACCGAGTGCGAAATAGGCGCGATTTTCCGCGATAGGCGGTCGGGGCAATTTTTAGCGAAAGGGCAATCTTCGGCGGAAAATTTAGATCCCGAATATTTGATTTTAGACGAAGAGCTTATTTCGCGTTCTCTCAACAAACACAAAGCGTATTCCGCGTGTTGCGCGGTAGAAAGCGCCGAGCTCGCCTTTTTCGAACTAGCCGCTTACGAAGAACTTTTTCGTTGCGACGGCGGCGTTTTAAGTAAAGCGCTCGGCTTTTTAGGCAACTTAGGCGGCTTAGGAGGCGAACTTCGCGGCGAAAACTACGAACTTCGCGAGGGCGGTGAAGATAAGTCGGGAAAAAAAATCGGAGATTCTAAAAATGTAAATTTAAGCGCGGAGCTTGAAAAAACGCGTGAACTGCTTAATTTATCGCTAGAATTGGTAAATTTTTATTACGAAAGCAAAAACGTAATCGCGCTTACTTTGGCGGGCGCGGTTTTTGAACTGAGCGGGCGTAAAAGCGCCGTCGGTAACGCGGCGGGGGCGTTCGCTTTGCTTATGCAAAGGGGCGGGCGGTGTTCTTTCGGTATGCGCGGAGAGCTGGAATTGTATTCTGCGGAGGCGCTGTTTTTAATTTACGAACTGCTATTAAGCGACGGTTTTTACGCTAACTATTCGTCTTTTTTCGCTCAAGCGGACGTTTTTTTCAGAACCGAGCGGCTTAAAACCGACGCCGCATGCGATTACGGCGAAATTTCGGCAAATATCCCTAATTTTCTTTTTGAAAGGGAAACGGTGGATAAAGCCGTAGCCGCGCTAAGTTCTTCAAGCAAGGTTAAAGCCGCGCTCGGCGAACTAAAAAACGAATTAACGCTTTGCCGCAATAAATTAAACGCGGTTTACGGCGGAAAAAGGCGCTCCGTGCGCGAATATTCCGTTAAAAACCGAGCGAACGCGTTATTTTTAGCGCCTTTGTACGTTAAAGGTTTTTGCGTTTTAAAACTCGCCTACGCTGCGGGTATGCTTGAAGACGTTCAGGTTTAAAGCTTTTTTCGGGCACGATATAGCGATAAGTTGCGGAACGTTATAGTCGATATAATGCGCGGCGAAACGTTTTATCGGGCGAAATATAGTTATATAATTTGTAAAACGAGGTATAAATTTAATAATTTAAGTTAATAATTTTTTCCGAACGGTTGTTTTGCCGCTCGGAATTTTTTTATTTACGGCTTTTAAGCGGCGCGCCGTTTATTAATTTTTTTAGCCGGGAGGGTAAAAACGTGAAAAAAACGCTCGTTATAATAATATCGTTTTTATCGTTCGCGTTTTTTTGCATGCGCGGCGTGGCTTTTTCGGTTTGCCCCGTGGCGGTTTGTTCGCGCGGATTAAATTTGCCAAAAAACGTAAAAAATCAATGCGTTAGCGAGGCGTATCTTTATAAAAGTTCTAGCGGGTGCAAAGTCGTTAGGTTTAGCGGCAATTTTTGCTGTTTTTTCAATTTTTGCGGCGAAAGGCGCTTTTTCTATGAAAGCGGGGTTTGCGGGTCGAACGAAAAAGTCGAAACGCGTGGAATTTTCGAGATTGC
>CAYZWD010000096.1:4146-4562 GCA_964482115.1 uncultured Acidiphilium sp.
TGCGAAAAGCGTTAAGGGCGAGCGGCTTTTTTTGCCCGCCGAGGCGTTTTTGCAAAGCGGGCTCCGCTTTGAAGAATTTTGCGGTTTTTTCGTTAAAAGCCTTGGCGCAAAAAAGGCTTTTAGCGAGCAAGCGGAGGGGGCGTATAACGAATATTATTATTCGCGCGCAATAAAAAACTATTCGGTTATAAACGGCAAAAGGGTAAATTTACAAATAAGCAAAACGGGTGCGGGGGTAAGCGTCGCTTCGCCTATCGCGTTCGGTTCGTATTAATAAAACGGTTCGTATTAATAAAACGGGCTAGTATTAATAAAAGCTTAACAAAAAATCGCTAAAAATCGCTTTTTAAGCCGAAAAAAGCGGAGTGTTTTTTATTTTTTTTACGGCAAAAAAGCAACGACTCGCAACGAAAAAT
>CAYZWD010000097.1:0-4529 GCA_964482115.1 uncultured Acidiphilium sp.
CGCCAAATTCGGCACAAAAAAAACGGCTAGAAACCAAATTCTAACCGTTTTAAGTTTTAATTTTAGCCTTTTAGTCGGCTTTAAATATAAGTTTGCGGCAGTTTTCGCATTCGATAAGCGAACCGTCCTTTTCTAGTTTATCTAATATTTTTTGCGACAAACTCGTTCCGCACGCACTGCAATAAGTTCCCTCTATTTTATATACGATGGGGAAATGTTTATCCTTGCGTTTTTCTTTATATTTTTTCATAAGCTCTTCGGGTATACCCTTTTCAAGCTTTTCAAGATTTTTTTCTATTTCTTTGCGTTTGGGGGCGGCTTGCTCTTTTAAAGCGCTATATTCTTCGCCCGCCTTTTTAAAAATAGCTTGATAAGAAACGGTCTCCTTTTTAAGTTTGCCGTAGTTAACCGCAAGCTCGTTCATTTCTTGCTTGATTTTTTGAACCTTAAACGAAAGCTCGTTAAGCGATTTAACAAGCTCGCTAGCCTTACCTTTCAAGTAAGCAAGCTCTTTTTCGTCTGAAGCTTTATCGGCGATTTCGTTAAATTCCGCGTTATCGTCCTTAAGCCTATCTAAGGCGGAAAGCGCGTTTTCGTAAGCCAAGCAAAGTTCTTGCGACTTTGCCTCTAACCCGGCTAACGTCTCGCTTACCGAACGCAAAAAACGCTGAGCTTCAACGCCTTTTTTGCGCGATTCGCTACCGCTTAAATCCTTTTCGATTTCGAAAAGCTTTCTGTCCTCTTCTTGATAAGCCAAAATTTTGTCTATAACCGACATATTAAAACTCCTTTTCACTATATTTAAACAAATTTACCGCAAAAACAGCGGAATAAAATCGATTATAAAAACCGCTCGTCTAAATAAAAGTGAGCTTTTATTTTCAATTTTTCGCACAGTTTTTGAGCATAATTTTTAAATGCGAACGCCTCGGATGCGTAATGCGTCAACTGTAAAACGCATTTTTCGTTTTCTAGTGCGGCTAGCAAAACGTGGTGCGGTATATCGGCGGAAACGAGCAAATCGGCGTCTGTTCCAACTAGCTCTTCGCTGAGCCCCGCCCCGCAAAAAGTGGCGATTTTGCTAATCGCTTTCGACCTATCGCCAAAAGCCATATAGTTTTTTAAGCAAAATTTTTCGCTAACCGTTCTTATTATCGAAGCAAAAGTATTTTGCTCTATCTCAAATTTTCTGCCAAAGCCGCGTCCGTCGGTAATCGGTTCTAACGGCACGATATTTTCGGCGTTTTTCGCGCCAAAAATCGAACTTAAACCGTCTTCTATTCCGCCCGACGCGATATCTAAATTAAGGTGAGCCGAATAAACGCTTACGCCGCTAGCCGCGCATTCGTAATAAAGACCGCCAACGCGCTTTATCGGTTTATAAATAACGGGGTGATGGGTAAAAATTAGCCCCGCGTTAACCTTTTTTGCCTTCTCTAACGCATTTTTAGATAAATCTAGCGCAAACAAAACGTTTTGAGTTTGACAGTTGCCCGAATTTATCAAAAGACCGCTGTTATCGTAATAACCTTTTTGCACGGCGGCAAGCGAATAATCTATCGGCGCAATTTTTTCAGACTCGTTTATTATATCCTTAATAAGCACCGTTTAAAATCTCCGTAAGTAAAGTAATTCGTTGGTTAAAAGCCGCTAAATCGCATAAAGAAACGACGTTTTTAGCGTATTTTTTAGCCTTTTGTAGCTCTATTTTTACGTATTCGATAAAGGCAGGCGAATAATTTTTTAAATTATCTCTGCCGAATTCTAGCTCTGTATCGCTATACGGGCGGCATTCCGCACCCCTTTCGCACACCAAAAGGTCGTAAAACTTTTTATCTTTAAAAACGTAATCTTTTTTTATTCCGTAGCCTAAACTAAGCATGTGTTTTCTTAGTTTTTGAACGTTTTTCATGGGTTGCAAAACCAAAAACTTAGGCAAAAACGGAGCGTTAGTTAAAATTTTAATAATTTCTTCGCCGCCCATTCCCGCAATAAGCACGCATTCGCATGGCGGAACTAAAGTTAAGCCGTCGCAAACGATAGGCAAAATTTCCGCGCCGCAACTAAGTTTTTCGGCACTTGCGCCCGCGGTGTATTTTTTTAAGCGTTTTTGCGCTTTTTTTAAGCTTTCGCCCGATATATCGGAAACGACTAAGCGCTTAAGCCCGCCGCGAAGTAAAACTTGCTCGGCAATAATACCGTGGTCGCAACCTACGTCCGCAAACGATTCGCACGCGGGGATTTCGCTAAGCAATAAAGTCAATCTATCCGTCATAAAATTATTAGTTTAAAGCGAGTAGTAAATATTAAAAATAGTATAGCAAATTGCAACAAACAAAGAAGATTAATCGATAAAATCTTTTAAACGCTTGCAGCGTGATGGATGGCGCAATTTTCTTAGCGCCTTTGCCTCGATTTGACGAATACGCTCACGGGTTACGTTAAACTCTTTGCCTACCTCTTCCAAAGTTCTGGGTCTGCCGTCGTCTATACCGTAACGCAAGCGCAAAACCTTTTCTTCGCGCGGGGTTAAGGTATCCAACACGCTTATAAGCTGATTTTTTAGCATATTGAACGCAACGGTATCGCTAGGCGCGGTTGCCGTTTCGTCCTCTAAAAAGTCGCCTATATGGCTATCTTCTTCCTCGCCGATAGGCGTTTCCAAAGAAACGGGGTCTTGCGCGATTTTTTGAATTTCCATTACGCGATATTCGGATATACCCATTTCCTCGGCTATTTCGGAAGGAGTCGGCTCGCGCCCTAATTTTTGAAGCAACATGCGCGAAACGCGAACTTGTTTGTTTATCGTTTCAACCATATGAACGGGAATTCTTATGGTTCTGGCTTGGTCTGCAATAGCGCGGGTTATGGCTTGGCGAATCCACCACGTTGCGTAGGTAGAAAATTTAAAACCCTTTTGGTAATCGAATTTTTCAACCGCCTTCATAAGTCCGAGGTTGCCTTCTTGAATTAAATCCAAAAACTGCATGCCGCGCCCTACGTAGCGTTTTGCAATTGAAACGACCAGCCTTAGGTTTGCCTCAGATAAGCGAAGTTTTGCTTTTTCGTCGCCGTCAGCCATTTTTTTAGCAAGCTCTACCTCTTCGTCGCCCGAGAGTAGCGGCACCCGCCCGATGTCCTTTAAATACATCTTTACGGGGTCGTCCATGTTTATTTCTTTAATAAGCTGGTCGTAAAGGTCGGGGTCTTTTTCGTAATCGTTAACGATATTAATGTGCGCCGCGTCGAGCGCTTTGTAAATATCGTCTACCTGCTCGGCTGAGGCGTCAACCGTGTCTAGCTTATCGAAAAGATAGTCGGCGGTAATGTGCCCCTGCTTTAAACCTTCCGCTACCAACGATTTTTTAAGCTCTTCTAAAAATTGATCGGATACGCTCATTTTTTTATTTATCCTCCGTTTTTCAAGTATGCGTTATTTGTTCACTTGCTTATTTTGCGGCGTTAACGCCGTTTTAATTCGACTAGCGCTAAGGTAAGCCGCTTTAATTTTTTGGCTATTTCTTCACGCATTTCGGTTGAATTTTCACTTTTGTACCGTTCGTTTAAGGTTTTTAACTCGCTTTCGATTTTTTTAATTTTTAAGCCTTTAGTGCAATCGGCGTAATATTTTTCGCAAGCGGAAGGATCTACCCTATCGCAAGCGGATAATATTTTTGAAAGCTCGCCAAGCCCGCCTTCACCAAAAAACTCTTGAAGTTTATCGGGCTCTATTTTTTTACCGAGCATTATTTTTGCCGATATATAATCGGCTAGCTCGCTTCTGAGCTTGTCCGTATACAAAAACGAATTCGGCAGTTCGCCCGCACAATACGCCCGCCCTTTTACGTGCGAGCATAAAACGAAACGCTCCGCCTCTATATCGGCTTTATCGGCAAACTCTTTTTTTTCGCTTTCTACCGCAACCGCGGGCGGCGGGTTTTGCGGCACTACGGACGACAGCGTTCCCCGCTCTAAATCGCGCTTTAACGATTCGTAAGTTATTCCGCTTTCATCGCGCAGTTTTTTTAGAAGTTCTTCGCGCAAAAACTCGTCTTTGCACTCGCCTATAACTTTAAGGCTTTTGTTTATGTAATCGCGCCGACCGCCAAGGCTGGTTAAGTCAGCCTCTTGCCTAACGATTTTAAGTTTAAAATCGATAAGCGGTAAAGCCTCGTTTAAACACTTTTCGTAGGCGTTTTTACCGCGAAGGTTTATTAGCTCGTCGGGATCTAACCCGTCCGGTAAACTTACTACGCGCACCTCTAAACCGTTTTCGCTTAATATTTCAAGCCCGCGAACGGTCGCTTTTTGCCCTGCGGCGTCACCGTCGTAACAAATCAAAACGGTATTAGTATAGCGCTTTACAAGCCGAGCTTGTTCAACGGTAAGCGAAGTACCCATGCTTGCAACCACGTTTTTATAGCCCGCTTTATATAAAGCCACGGTATCCATATACCCTTCTACCATTATAACGAATGGCAACGAGCCCGCCTCTTGCCGAGCTTTTTTTAGTACGTTTACGTTATATA
>CAYZWD010000098.1:0-1396 GCA_964482115.1 uncultured Acidiphilium sp.
GTGATACCCATCGAGCGAGCAGTTCCCTTAATCATCGACATGCAAGCCTCTAAAGAAGCGGCGTTGGTATCGACCATCTTGGTTTTTGCGATTTCTTCTACCTGAGCCTTGGTGAGCTTAGCAACCTTTTGTTTGTTAGGCGAGCCGCTGGCAGTTTCGATTCCGCAAGCCTTCTTAATAAGAACGGGTGCGGGAGGCGTTTTTAAAATAAAGGTAAAAGAACGGTCTTGATAGATCGTTATAACGCAAGGGATAATTAGCCCCGCTTGATTAGCGGTTTTTGCGTTGAATTCCTTAGTGAAACCCGGAATGTTAATACCGTAAGGACCAAGCGTAGAGCCTACGGGCGGCCCCGGAGTTGCTTTGCCTGCGGGTAACTGCAATTTCACTACTGCTGTAACTTTTTTTGCCATAATAGTTCCTCCATTTATTGTGGTTCAAACGAAAACGTCGGTTTGTGATTTTGGCGCTTCTCCCACTCACCGCAAAAAACTTTGCGGACGTAAACCGTATAAATCGGCGCGGCTATATAATATATATTGTTTCGCGCACACGCACGTAACGCACGCGCATGCGAGCCGCCGCCGTAATTATTTAATTATTTTTTGCCATAACGCTTTATTTCAGCCCGAAAAAGTATAAAAGCTTTGCAGGCTTGCCGTTAGTGCGTTTCTACTATTTTTTCAAGCTGAACGAAATCGAGCTCCACGTCGGTTTCTCTGCCGAACATATCTACTTTTACGTTAGCTTTTTGCGCTTGAACGTTAAGCGAAGTAACCGTACCCACGAACGAATCGAGCGGGCCGGAAATAATCTTCACGTTGTCGCCAACCGCTAAATCGACGTTTTCAACCTTATCTTCGAGGCGCATACGCTTAACCTCGTCGTCGGTAAGCGGCAATAGCCTACCTTGCGGGCCAACGAAGCCCGTAACGCCTTTGATGTTGGTTATAACGTACCAAAGGTCGTTGTTGAAAATCATCTTTATAAACACGTAAGACGGAATCAGCTTGCGCGAAACAACTTTCTTTTTGCCGTTCTTTTCTTCAATGGTCTGCTCCATGGGGATTTTTATATCAAGAATGGTAGACGACAAATTGTTGTTTTCTATAAGCTTTTCTAAGCTGTCTTTCACCATTGCCTCGTAGCCCGAGTAGGTGTGAATGACGTACCACTTTGCGGAGTTTGCTTCTTGCATTATACTATCCTCAGGAATTGGTAACGAGCTTTAAAAGCCATTGAAAGCCGTAGTCTGCGGCGGTTATAAAAATTAAAAATACCAAAATTACGCCCAAAACGACGCCCGTTTGCTTAACCACTTTGGGGAAAGTAGGCCAAGTAACTTTTTTAAGCTCGGAAAAAATCTCTTTAAATTTTTTGCCGATACCCTTAAAAA
>CAYZWD010000098.1:1406-4522 GCA_964482115.1 uncultured Acidiphilium sp.
GCGTTGGGCTTTTTGTTTTTGTTGTTTTGCTTTTTAACGTTTTCCGCAGCGGCGGGTTGAACGTTTTTAGTTTCTTCGCTCATCTTTGCACCTCGTCGAAAAAAAAATTGCCGAGCGGCTTTTAGTCGCCGCCCTCGCACTAAACGAATACGAAATAAAAATTACTTCGTTTCTTTGTGCGCGGTATGCTTTTTGCAGAACGGGCAATATTTGTTAAGCTCAAGCCTATCGGGCGTGTTTTTCTTGTTCTTATACACGTCGTAATTGCGTTGCTTGCATTCGGTGCAAGCAAGAGTAATTTTCGTTCTAGTTCCTTTAGCAGCCATTGTTTGCCTTCCTTCGCGGTGCGTTTTTGCGCCCGCAAAACTTACTTTAACATAAAATTAACACCCCGAAACCGAGATGTTAACCTTATTTTACTATAACTTGAAAGAATTGTCAACGGTTTTTAAGCACTTTCGGCATTTTTGCGCGATTTTTTTAATTTGCTATTGTTTGAAGCGCACGTACGTACGCATGCATGCGTGAACGAACCGCAGCTCAAGCTAACAATTTTTTTAAACTTTTTTAACGCGTTTACAGGGTGGTTTTTTATCGGAAAAGTGCGCCTATAAGCCCGTAAACGGCACTTTCGCGCCGTCAAACCGCGAATGCGAAAACGCAAATTTACTCAGGTAAAAAATATAGCGATACGCTATTTAAAAAACAAACCGAGCACGCCCAACACTCCGCTTTTTATCGCCTTGAACAGCATTAAGATTAGCGGCATTATAAAGAAGAACGCCAAAACTGCCAAACACAAAGCGATAGCCGCGTAATAAATTCCGCCGAAAACGAAAAGCTTAACTTTTTTAAATCTATAAATAAAGAGTACGGCAAAAACCAAAAACAAACCGATAACGGCGCCCGCCAAAGCGTAGCCAACGTACGGCGACGAATAAACGATTTTCACCTCGTTTTTTCCGTGCTCCAGTTTAAGCAACATAAAGTTTAAGCCGTTTTTCTCTAGCTCGACTTTTTTACCGTTCACGAACGCCGTATGCCCTTTAAGCGCGATATAATTCAAAAACAAATATTCGCCGTCTTCCGCGGTTACCTCCGCGCTGATAACGTTAGGCGCCAACTGCATTTTTGCCGCGTTATTATTGGCGTTTTCAAGCGCCTCTTTAACGCTTTCGTCCGCCACGATAAAGCTAGAAAACCAACTTTGAACGGTTTGCTTATCGAGCTCGGTTTCGCCCTCGGCGCGCACGTAAACGCTATAAGTGTAGCCGCCGCCGTGCCCCGTTCTGAATATTTGCCCGCCGCTTAAATTTTTAGTTTCTTCTTCTTTCCACGAACCGATGCAATATTTTAGGCTAACCCCGTCCGGCGCGTTGCAAACGATAAACATATCGCCCGCCTCGTGATATTTAAACCTAATGCGGAACACGCCGTTTGCGCTTTCCCACTTTTCAACCTTTTCCGCCGCATGTTCGCAAACGGGGGTTTGAGCACCCAAAAAGCAAAGCAGTTCGTTATAATCGGCAACGGTTCCGTGCGCAAGCTCGCCTAAATTATTACCTTTAACCTTAAACGCATGGGGGAAAACCCATTCGTTTTTATAAGCCTTGTAAGTGCCGTTAATCGACTTATAGGCGGGGTTTTCGGTGTAACACGGCAAGCCGGTACCCACTTTGGTAATAAAATATTCATAGCCCAACAAACAGTCGCCAAGCAGCGTGCCGTTGTAACTGCGCATAACGTTTTTGCCGTTGCCTCCGTAGCCGAAAAAGTTAGTGGGGGCAAAATTAGTTTCGTCCACCATAGACGAAAACACGGTAAACGAATTGGTGCGCAAGGTAAGCGGTGCGTCGGCGGAAATATAGTCCCATCCTAGTTTTACGCGCCCGTAGCCGTCGCCCTCTTCGCCTATCAAATCGGTAATTCCGCCGATTTCGGCTAAATCGGTATAATCGCTAGAATTACCTTTAACTAACGCGTAATCGTAAAAACAAACCTGACAGCAAAGTATAACCGCGCACGCCGCAACCAAAGGTTTATAACTAAGCTTACCGCCGCTTATAAACGGAAAACCCGCCGCAAGTACGCATAAAATACCCGCAAAAATAAGGCAAGTAGCCTCTAATCCGCCTAAAGAGTGCGCAAACCGCCCCGCAAACGCGTTTATATACGTTTCGTTTTCTAGCCCGCGATATAAAAAATACCACCCTATTACAACGCCTACGCCAACTAGCGAAATCGCGCTTATATAAACGGATTTTTTGCTTAATACTCGTTTAAAAAAGGAAGTTTTTTGCAAACTTTCGGCGCGGGGGTTAGCGAGAGTTGCACCGCGGGGTTCGGCACCGTTTTCAATCGCGCTTTCGGCACCGTTCTCAACCTTGCTTTCGGCACCGTTTTCAACCGCGCTTTCGCTTATTTCGCAAGTTAAAACGCCTCTTTCGCAACCGTTTTTAGCGCGCTTAATTTGATAAAACCGTTCAAATTCTTCGTTTAAAACGGTAGCCGCAACAAAAAAGAAATAAAATCCGTTAACGAACCCGAACCGCAACGCGTAACTCATATACGAGCCGAAATTGAGCAAAAGCATGCATTCGTCGCACAAAACGGGCAGCATAGAAAGCACGAACGCAAAGCCGAAAAACTTGGCTTTTTTATTGGAAATTCCGTGCTTTGCAAAGTAATATAGAGTTAACGATAAAGTAAATCCGTCCGTTAAAATATACGAAAACTTATAATATAATGGGTCCGCCGATAAGTCGTTAAGCAAGTTTTCAAAAATTCCGCCCCTTCTACCCGACGAGGCGAACACCGCAAACGACGGCAACATCACAGGCAGCGCCATAGCCACGGCTAACACCAGCGCAAAGCAAATATCGCAAACTTTGGTAATTTTAACCGACTTTTCGCACTCCGCCCCGAAATTAAAAAACACGTACGCCAGCATTATCGGGAAAATTATAAACAGCGAAAACGCCGTTATAGAAAAGCTGGTGTAAAGCATTAGCGCAAGCGGAACGGCGAACGCGAATTTTTTGCCGCTAACGATAAGTTTTTTAAACCCCGCCGCCAAAAACGGCAAATAAATAAGTAAATCTACCCAGTTAATATAC
>CAYZWD010000099.1:0-4502 GCA_964482115.1 uncultured Acidiphilium sp.
GGTGGGCTTATAACTTACGGCATAAACAATCCGAGCGACGTTTTTGAAATAGACGCGGCTAGTTTAAACGGCGGGTTGTCGTTCGTGTTAAATTTATTCGACGCGGTTTACCGAATAAAAAGCCAGCTCGTGGGGATATTTAACGTGTATAACATGCTTGCCGCGGCTACCGTATGCGCGCTATGCGGGGTAAAAACCGCAAGAGTTGCAAAATCGCTTTGCGCCTTTTTGCCCGTAAGCGGCAGAATGGAGAGGGTATGTTTAAAACGCAGAATTTACGTGGATTACGCGCATACGCCTGCCGGGCTAGAATGCGCGCTAAAAGCGCTTTGCGAAATTAAAGGTAGCGGCAAGCTGATTTGCGTTTTCGGTTGCGGCGGAAACCGCGATAAACGAAAGCGCCCGATTATGGGTGAAATAAGCGGTAAATACGCCGATTTTACGGTTATCACTTCTGATAATCCGCGGTTTGAAGAACCTAGCGAAATTATCGCGCAGATAGAGGGCGGAATAAGAAAAGTCACCTTAAACTACATAATAATAAGCGATAGAGAGCAAGCTATAAAATACGCCGTGAACTCCGCGCGTGAAAACGACGTGGTTTTGATTGCCGGAAAAGGCGCTGAAGAATATCAAGAAGTTATGGGCGCGTTTAGAAAATTTTCTGATAAAGAGGCGGCTTGCGCTGTTTTTAGCGGTGACGATGAGTGAAATAAGAAAAGATTTAACCTTTTTTTTAATATCTATTGCGGTAAGCGTGCTTTTTTGCCGAATTCTTATTCCGTTTTTAAAAAGGCTTAAAGCGGGGCAAACGATACTTGGCTACGTTGAAAAACACAAGTCGAAATCGGGCACGCCTACGATGGGCGGGTTTGCGTTTGCGGCGGCGGCGATAATAACGTTTTTTATCGCTAAGCGAGGCGAGGCTAAGCTTGCTGCCGTGTGCGTGGCTATAGCGGTTTCGTTTTTAATCGTGGGCGCTATGGACGACTATATTAAAGTAAAATCGCACGAAAACGAGGGGCTTACCCCATTGCAAAAAATATGCTTTCAAACGGTAATTTCGTTAATTTTTTCGTGCTTTTTATATTTTAAAGGGTATTTAGATTTTTTTATTCCGTTTAAAAACGTTTTTATAAGTTTGGGTTTAGCGGGCGCGGTTTTATGCTTTTTCGTATTTTTGGCGACCACGAATTGCGTAAATTTAACGGACGGGCTAGACGGGCTTGCCGGCGGCGTAAGTTTTGTATTTTTAATAGTTTTTTATGCTATAATCAAATTACAAATAAGCGTGTTTTCTGCGAATTTCGTTGCCCCTAGCGAATGTGCGAACGTTGCGTTTTTATGTTTGACGCAAGCGGGCGCGTTGCTAGGGTATTTGTGTTTTAACACGTATAAGGCTAGCGTTTTTATGGGTGATACCGGTTCGCTTTATTTAGGCGGACTTATAGCATCGGTAGGTATTTTAAGCGGCAACGCGTTTTTTATTCCGCTAGTCGGGGCAACGTTCGTTGCTAGCGGCGTTTCGGTTATGGTTCAGGTTTTTTATTATAAACTCACAAAAAAGCGGGTGTTTTTAATGGCGCCGCTACATCATCATTTCGAATACGAGGGTTATAGCGAAAGTAAAATTTGTTTTTTCTATAAGCTGATAACGCTTATTTTCGGCTTGATTTGCATAATTTCAATAATGCGAGGTTAAATAGGTAAAAATATGTTCGTTAGCAAACAGAGTTTTTTAATTGCGGGTATGAGTAAAAGCGGTTATTCGGCATGCATGGCGCTTTTAAAGCGCGGGGGAAGGTGTTACGTTTTTGACGAAAGCTCGCGCGCGGAGGTTAATGAAAATATAGCCAAAGCAGTTAACGCGGGCGCTATTTCGGTTAGTCGAGAACGTTTGTTTTCTGAACTTAAAAAAATAAACGCGGCGGTTATAAGCCCCGGCATTCCCGTCGATAACGAAATACCGGTCGCGTGCAAAAAAGCGGGCGTTTTCGTTTTGGGCGAAATAGAGCTAGGGTATTTGCTCAGTTTTAACCCTATAGTTGCCGTTAGCGGAACTAACGGAAAAACCACTACTTGCGCGTTGATAGATCATATTTTAAACGTAAGCGGAGAGCCGCATTACGTTGCCGGCAATTACGGCGTGCCTTTTACCGCGTTCGAGGGTGAGTTTTCAAACCTTAATAAAATCGCCGTGCTTGAAATATCCAGCTTTCAGTTAGAAACGGTTAGCAGGTTTTCTCCGCATATCGCTTGCGTTTTAAACCTTTCGCCCGACCATTTGGATAGGCATTACAATATGGATAACTACGCGTATTTAAAATCGCGCTTAGTTCTTCATTTGCGTGAGGGGGAATACGCGGTTTTAAATCGCGACGACGAATTAGTAAGCGCTTTTGCACAAAAAACCCGCGCTAAGGTCTTGTTTTTTTCTAGCAAGCCGCAAGAAAACGGTGTTTTCGTAAAGGAGGGGTTCGTGTGTTTTGGTTCGGAAAAAATTTGCGAAACCGAACTTTTAGCGTTAAAAGGCGAACATAATTTGCAAAACGCGCTTGCCGCAATCGCGGTGTGTAAGCTTTTAGGCGTTAGTTCAGCGGATATCAAACGCGGACTTTGTTCGTTTAAAGGCGTAAAACATAGGTTACAAACAATTGTTGAAAGCGGCGGAGTGGTGTTTATAAACGATTCTAAGGCTACTAACCCCGGCGCGGCAAAAACCGCGCTTGCGGGGCTTAACCGTAAAACAGCGTGGCTCGTCGGAGGCAAAGATAAAGGTGAGGGTTACGGTGAACTTTTCGCGTTTGCGGCGCGCTCGCCTTACGTAAAAAGCGTTGTAATTTACGGTGCTTCGGCGCAAAAACTTTACGCGGAGGCTTGCTTGGCTGGTCTAAAAGGCGTTTGCGTTTTACCCGATTTTGCGCGCGCATGCGGTTATGCGTTCGGTGCAAGCGAAAACGGCGATTGCGTTTTGTTAAGCCCCGCTTGCGCTAGTTTCGACGAGTTTTCTAGCTACGAAGAGCGCGGCGATAAATTTATTGAGCTAGTCAACGCACACGTTGCTAAAAACTGTGCCGTCGAATTAAAAAAAGAGCCGAAAAATCAACTCCAAAGCAAGGATTTTATAGAAAACAACAGTTATAATTTAGGGTTTTCGGAGTTAAACGCAAGTGAATGATTTTAAGGCGTTAACGTCTGAAAACGTTAAATATGAAAAAGTAATTCGAGTAGGCACGGCAAAGCCGCTTAAAAAGGTAAATTCGCGCGGTATAAAAGAACCGTTTTTGCCGTTAGCCGTTGCGCTTTTATGCGTTTTAGGTTTAGTTTTTATTTATTCCGCCTCGTATTACGTTGCGGATAAAACTTACGGCGATAAATTCTATTTTGTAAAAAAGCAAGCCGCGGGGTATGGTTTGGGTGGTGCGGCGTACGCTTTTTTTTGCGTTTTAGATTACAAAAAGCTTAAAAAATTCGCGTTTTTTTCGCTAATCGGTTCAACGGTGCTTTTGGGGTTAGTGCTTACGCCGCTAGGCAAAGAGGTTTACGGGGCTAAAAGGTGGCTCGCTATCGGGGGTGTAACCGTTCAACCTTCCGAAATAGTTAAGCTGTGTTACGTAATTTTTTGCGCGGCGTATTTATCGAAAAGAAGCGATAGGTCGTGCAGTATAACGGGCGTACTGCCCGTTTTGGGGCTTGGCGGGTTAATTTGCGTGCTTATAATGTTAGAGCCGAACATGTCTATAACGGTATGCGTTGGGCTTATAATGCTTAGCATGCTGTTTTTTGCGGGAATGCCGCTTAAATATTTTGCCGCGTTATGCGTGCCGCTTGCGCTCGCCGTGCCCGTGCTTATAATCGCAGAGCCGTATAGACTTAAACGGCTATACGCATTTATCGATCCGTGGTCGTCGCCAAAAGGCGAGGGATATCAGCTTATTCAATCGTTATACGCGTTCGGTTCGGGCGGATTGTTCGGTACGGGGCTTTTTAAATCGCGCCAAAAGCTTAAGTTTTTACCATTTTCCGAAAGCGACTTTATTTTGTCGGTAATAAGCGAGGAGTGCGGCTTTTTCGGAGTGGTGGCGCTTTTGTTGCTTTACGGTTTTTTAATTTACAGAATTATAAAAATCGCTTTAAAAAAGAGCGATTTATTCGGTTATTATTTATGCTTAGGCGTGGCGGCGTGCTTTATAATTCAAGTAGCGGTAAACGCGCTTGTGGTTACGGGCAGTATTCCGCCTACGGGGTTGCCTCTTCCGCTTATAAGTAGCGGGAACACGCAAATTATCACCTTTATGAGCGCGGCGGGAATAGTAAATTCCGCGGCTTTGCATTCTGGCTAAAATATTTGCCCGCATAAAACGAATAGTTAAAAACGGTTTATTAAAGTTTCGCTTTTTTTAGGCGGAACTTTTTTAGCGGAAAAAGGTGAGGAGCGGGCGCGTTTTTAAGCGTTAACGCGGCGTGGGTGTTTTTTCATATTATATATTCGGTGGTAATAG
>CAYZWD010000100.1:0-4454 GCA_964482115.1 uncultured Acidiphilium sp.
CATTTTAAACTTGTATCAAAATTTGAAATTACTCACAAGAAAAACGTAAGTTGAATCACTAAGATTTGACTTGCGTTTTTATTTTATAAAAATTAAGAGGCAGGACATTTAGCCCCACCCTGTGAAGTTTGATATTTAAGCTTACAATAATTATCTTGTAAAATCGGAATTTACAAATCAGTTTTTAATTTTGAATATATTTTCATATCCAACACTTTACCATTTTTAATTGCGTCGCGGCGAAGTGTTCCCTCAAACCGAAATCCTGCTTTTTCAAGGACACGGCAAGAAGCGGTATTATCGGCAAACGGCTCTGCAAAAATACGGATTATATCTGTATGTGCAAACACGTAATCGCAAAACTGCTTAACCGCTTCCGTCATAACGCCTCTTCCCCAATATTCTTTCGCTATGTAATAGCCGAGTTCGGCAGTCTGCCTATGTATGTTGCCTTGACGGAACGCACTAATGCTACCTATCACTTTTCCGTCAACCGTAATTGCAAAGGCAAACGTGTCGTTTTTGTTAGCGCTAAGCATTGAGGAAATGTATTCCTCTCCATCTTGCTCGGTGTACGGATAAGGCAATCCGTCGCGTAAATTTTCTTGTACTTTTTTGTCGGAAAGAGCCGTTGCCAAATCTTTCGCGTCAGACAACGCCCATTTTCTGATTTTGCATTTTATCATTTGGTATTTATCCACTTTTAAATTCTTATTTATCAATAAAATTATTATACTACAAAAAAACGTTTTTTTCAATCCACTTTATATCGTCGAAAACAAGTTTATAAGAAAAAAATCAAAAACAAGGCAGCACGGCGGCTTTTGTTAAAGATTTGTTAAAGTTTTATTAACGGCTTAGTTTAAGCGTTGCTTTTATTTAAGTTTTATGGTATACTGTACGTGATTGTTATAACTACTGCGTGTTTTTGCGCGCTTAATTTGCACTAAAACGTAGGCAAATTTAATCGTTAAAAAGCGATTAATCCGATTAAAACGATAAAAACGATTAAAACGGCTAAAAACTCGCGAATATCATAAAAATATTAAAGCCTTTCGGAGGGCGAAATATTGAAGCAAGACGTTAAAATTTTAGAACTTATAGATACTTATTACCCCACGATAGACGGCGCGATTAACGCCGTTAATTTTTATGCGCGAAATTTAAACCAAACCGCAACGTGCGATTTAGCCGTTCCCTCCGCACCTAAAAAGAGCAAATATAAAGACGAAGAACCGTTTAAGGTTTTGCGCTGCAAAGCGATAAACGCGCCTTCGGGCTATCGCAACGCCCTACCCTCTTTCGACCGCAATTTCAAAAAAGCAATTCGCGCGGGCGGTTACGATATAATTCACACACACTCACCTTTTGCGCTTGGCAAGCTCGCCGTTGCGGAGGCTAAAAAGCTGGGCGTGCCCGTAGTTGCCACTTTGCACACTAAATACAAATACGACTTCGAGCGGGTTTTGCACGGTTGCAAACCGCTAGTTAACTTTATGATTCGCTACGTAATAAAAACGTATAACAAAGCGGACTACGTGTGGACGGTTAGCGAGGCTTCTAAGCAAGTTTTGCGCGAATACGGATACACCGGCGAAATAGACGTGGTGCGCAACGGAACGGACTACGTTTACCCCGAAAACGCAAGCGAGCTTATAGACATAGTTAATGCAAAGCACGGTTTAAGCGAGCAAAAGAACGTTTTCGTTTTCGTAGGGCGCATGGCTATGTATAAAAACATACCGCTTATTTGCGACGCGCTTAAAACTTTAAAGGATAAAAATTACGATTTTAAGTTTATTTTCGCGGGCGGGGGGTTCGACCTTGAAAAAATCAAACGCTACGCGATAGAACTTAACGTAGCCGACAGATGCGTTTTTACGGGCGAAATTAAAAACCGCGAAATGCTTTCAGCCTATTATTTACGCGGCGATTTGCTGGTTTTCCCCTCTAGTTTCGATACGGCTAGCGTGGTTAAGCTAGAGGCGGCGGCGCATAAAAAACCCGCGCTTTTGATTAGAGGTTCTTGCTCGGCAGAGTTGGTTAACGACGGCGAAAACGGCTTCTTGTGCGAAGAAACCGCTCAAAGCTTGGCAAGCAAGCTTGAAGAACTTATTGCCGAGCCCGAAAAACTAATTACCGCGGGCGAAAACGCGTATAAAACGCTTTACCGCACTTGGGGCGACGTTTGCGACGAAGTGCTTGAAAAGTATAATAAAATAATAGAAGATTACAAGCAGAAAAACGCCGTTAAAACCGACAAAAAATAAGCACCTCGGCTACCGCTTGCATTACGATTAAGCGCAAAAATTAAACTTAACTAATAACTAAAAAACACGCTCGTTTTTTAAAACAAGCGTGTTTTTTTATTATTTCGCTATAAAATTTTTATTTGTTGATTTTTAATAATTTGAAATCGAAATCGTTAAACTTCAACGTAAGCTTGCCGTTTTCAGACGCGACTTCTCCGTTTTCGGCGTTTATTATTTTAGCGTAATTCGAGCTAAGTTCCGCACTTTCTTCAACGCCCTTTTTAATGCAGCAAACTATTGCCAAAACAGATTTTTCGTTCTCGAAATAGCTTAGCTTGATATGGTCGTCGCCGCTTAAAGAAACGGGTGAGTTTTCGCAATTTTCGTAATAAGCGTGGAAGTCTGCGTTTTTGGTCATATATTCTTCAAAAATATCCCATATGCGAGACATGATTTCTAACCCTTCGCCGAAATCGCCGGTTTTGGGCAACGCGCCGTATAGTAAAGCTAACCCCGCCGCTTGCCTAAAACGCCATACGGGCGGATTTGAATAGCACAGCGCGAACATGGGCACGCCCGTGTTTTTGCCCGAATATTGTGTGCGGATAAGCGGCTCCGGAGCTTCGGTAAGCTTGCCGTTTAATAGCGGAGTTTGGAAAAACTCGCCGTCCCACACGGAAGTGCAATATGCAATGGTTGCAAGGTTTATAGCCCCGCCCGGGTGAACGTTTATTATAAGATCGTGCTCGGTTGCGTAGGCGTAAAGTTTTTTAATAAACTCGCGCTGAGCAAAAACCGCGTAAGTTCCGTGAAGTTCGCCGTCCTTATAAAAACCGCAGCCGTGTTCTTCGTTTTTGCAAATAAAGGGGCAAACGGTGCCGTCTAAATAAAACCCGTCGAACCCGAATTCGGCTTGCAATGCGGTTAAGCCCTCGAAGAAAATATCGTTCCATTCGGAGTTTAAGCACACGGATAAATCGCGCTGATACGGGTATCTGTACCAATGCCAGCTCATATCCTTAGTGTCGTTTACGCGCACGAATTTTTTGCCGTATTTTGCAAACAGAGGCGAAAGCGTGCTTATTTCATACCCGAAATACGGCACGAGTTTAATTCCGCGCTCGTGGCAAGCGGCTATAAGCCGTTTTAAACGGTTAGCGGTATCTTCGCTTAAAATGGGGCTGTTCTGATAATCGTTCCAGTTTTCGTGAATATATAAAACCTTAACGCCTAAGCGTTTAATTCTATCTAAGCGCGATTCCGTTTGTCCGTCCATAGGCAGCCACATAAAATCGTCGTAATTGCTGCCCGGGTCGCTTTCGTCGTAATTTTGGGGGTTACCGAAACAAGTAGTGTGCAAGTTACGCTCGAACGCGCCGGCGTAGCTCCATTTTCTAACGGGCAACGCTTGCAAACCGAAACGGAACGTTATGGGGAAAAAGTGCAAGGTCCAGTTTTCGGGATCGTTTAAATACGCTTCGGGCACAACCCACTTTTCGGGTAGCGCGTCTATAAGCCTAACGCGCAAAATGTATTCGTTTTCGCCGTTGATTATTTCAAAAACCTTTTTTTCTTTGCCGTAAACGAATTCGCGGTCTTGCTCGAAAAATATTCCGAACCCGCAATCGTCGCCTAGCACGAGCACTTGGTTTTTAAACCCGCAATAAATTTCTTTTTCAGGCAAATAATCGGCTATGCGCAAGCTATCGTTGCCTACGCTTTCGCCGTCCTTATTAAAATTGCCTATCGGGAACAAGTGAGCGAACTTTGCCCAATCCTTTTTTAGCGGGAACTCTAAATACACCCCGTCTAGGCGGAAAAAATGATTTTTTCGCATGTCGCCTATCATACCCAGCGCCTCTAGCCCTGCTAATCCGCTAGGCATTATGGATAGAGTTACGTCTAAAAGCCCGTCTTCTTCAACGGTAGTTACGGCGTCGACCACGGTTAAACCGCTTTGCGCGCTAGAAGAAAGAATTAAGCCCTCACCGTTTGCGGCGCGGCGGAATTCTGCGTTTGCAACGCAAAAAGTGTTATCGCCGTTGCGGCAGACGACGCGCGCGGGCGCGGCGAAAAGTTCTTTTCCGTTTGCCGTAATTTGCGATATAAGAGGCGAACTTTCGTTAAAAGCGTAGTTTTTGCATTCGGTTTGAACGCTGTAGCCCGAGCTCGTTTTTTCAAATTTCATAATAATCCTCTGCT
>CAYZWD010000101.1:0-4442 GCA_964482115.1 uncultured Acidiphilium sp.
TGCGCCTTTTTGCGCTCGTATTTTAAAAGCCCTATAAGCATAGGCACTATAACCATTCCGCCCCCGCCTCCGAAAAAACCGTTTATAAACCCGCCTAGCGCGCCCACTCCGAGCTCGCTTAGCAACCCCTTAAAATTTTTACCGCCCCCGTGCGCCGCGCCGCCTTTTTTATCCGCCCCGAAATTTTTATCCTCTCCGCGATTTTCTTTAAACTCCGTTCCCCCTTTCGTTTTTTCGGTTTTTTTAATTTCCTTAATTTTTTTAACGCTCGAAGGCAAATTAGGCTTTTTCATAAAAAAAGCATGAGCAAAAGAGCGGCTTTTATTCACGCGGGGGTTTTAAGTAAATTTTGCTTTTTACACTTTTTAGGCATAAAAGTCGGTTAAAACCGCAAGTTTTTCTACTCATGCGCGCGCGGCGCACACGCGCGCGCAAATTTATGTATGTTAATTAGCGAAAAAGCTTGAAAAATCTTTGCATTATCTTTATTTTTATAGTATAATAATAAGCAAAGTGCTAACTACACAAAAACATCAAACAAAGGTGAAATATGAAAACATCAACCAAGTTTAACTTCAAAACTCTGACGGTTCTCATTCTTTCGCTCGTTCTTTGTTGTTCGCTTGCCTTTACGGCGGCGTGCTCTTCGGGCGAAAGCTCGAGCAGCTCTTCTTCTACGAAGGACGAAACCGTTTACCCCACCGACGTTCAAACGATCACGAACGGCGACTTCGAGTTCTCTACCTTTAAAACAGAGGCTAAGAACTTCCCCGTTTCCTCGTCGATCGGCTGGACTCTAACCAGGGATTCGTATAATTCCTCTTATTCACCCACTTCTAAATATTCCTCCGGAATAATAGACACGGACGAAACGGCTTACGCCGAAATCGCCGAAAAAGCGGGCTTTAAAAAAGATGGCGAAACTTATTACAATCCCGGCACGCCTTATTCTTATTCGCTCGTGAAAGACGGATTCGTTGAAAGAAACGAAAGCGGCGAAACCGTTAACGACGATAAGCTACCCATGAAAGGCAGCAAAATCCTTATGATTCACAACGAAACGAGCGAGGCGGGCGAGGGTACTGCGCAAAAGTTTACCTCAGGTTCTAGCATTTCGTTAACCAAAGGAACTTACGGCAAACTTTCGCTTTGGGTTAAAACCTACGCGCTTAACACCGCTTACGACGTTTCCGATTACGGCGCTTACGTAGCGATAGAAAACACCGTTTCTTCTTCGCTATCGCCCGTTATCGTTAAAAATATCGATACGGCCGGCGAATGGGTTAAATACTCGCTGTATTTACGTGCCAACGAACTTACCGATTCTTCGTTCAAAGTAGTATTGGGCTTAGGCTTCGGTTCGGGCAAGTTCAAAAATCAATACGTTGAGGGCTTCGCTTATTTCGACGACGTTACTTTTGCCGAAATAACCGCCGACGAATATAACGCTTCGGGCGCGAGCAAAACTTTCGGCTTGTTCACCGCCGAGGGCGAAAACGTTAGCGACGACGAACTCACTTTGAACGCCGATAACTCGGTTTTAAGCAACGCAAGCGGCGAATTCGCTCATAAAAAATACGCTATAACCCACGTTGGCGGCGCTTACGCTTCGCAAAGCTTTAACGCCACCGTAAGCGACGGTAAGGCGGACGTTAAAGGCGAAACCACCGTTTCTGCGGCGATTAACGCGATTAACGCCTCTAAGTTTGCTACCGAAGAACCTTTGAGTGCACCCGTTGCTAGCGGCAATGCGATTTACGCTATTAAAAACGACGCCGAAAAAGACACGGTTGGTAATTTCGAATACACTACCGGCGAATTCAGCGTTGGCGCGGGCGAATATTACGCTTATAGCTTCTTTGCTAAGTCTTACTTAGATATGGCTACGAGAACGGGCTTAACCGTTACCGTTAACGACTTGGGCGCAATCGGCTCGAGCGCGAAAAAAGTAACCACTAACTTAGTAAGCGACCTTTGCACCAACGATTACGAAAACGATCAATATAAAAATTGGCAAAAATACACCGTTTTGGTTAGCAATACCGTTGATTTGGCAACCGATACTCCCGCCGCAAGAAACTTCAGCTTGACCTTTACTTTCGGCGAGAACGGCGCAGATAACTGGACTAAGGCAAAAGGTTATTTCGTGATAGCGGGGCTAGAAAGCAAACGCTTGACCGAGGCTGAATATAACTTTGCAAACACCACGGGCGCGGTTAAGGTAAGCCTTACGGCGGACCTACCAAACGGCGTTGCCACGGACGATACCGCAAGCGACAGCTACGGCTTTACCTATTCTTCGGTTGACGCGCTTAACGTTAAAAACGGCGTTGCTACCAACGTTCTTAACTACACGGGCGTTGTTGGCGGCTCGAACGCGGTCGGCGGCGACAAAGCTAACGTTTATTCCGACGAAAAAGTTTTAGCCGGCGTTATTAATTCCGACGGATTAGACGCAACGAACAAAGCGGGCTTAACCGCCGCTCAGATTGCGGAAATTGCAAAACTTGGCAAAAACGACGGCAACAAGCACTTGCAACCCCTTATGATAAACAACGTTGCCGCGGCAAGCTACGGTTTTTACGGCAACAGCGCTATGTTAGCGGCTAACACCGTTACCCTTTATTCGGTTAAAGTTAAAACCTTTGGCGACGCGAAAGCTTTCGTTTACTTGGCGGACGCCAACGCGCTTGACGGATTTAACGTTTTAAGCGTTAAGGCTGACGAATACACGCACGACGGCGCTACGGTTAACGGCGTTAACAAGCCCTTCGCCGTTGAGGTAACTAACGGATATCAAGAAAAAACCGCCAACGGCTGGTACGTAGTAAATATCGTGGTAGTAACCGGCAACGATTCTAAGAACGTTAGAATAGAGCTTTGGAACGGCTCGCGTGATGGAAAAACCACCTCTACGGGCGTCGTTCTGTTCGACGGCGTTTCGAAATCTACCGTTGATTTAGATACGTTTAAGGCTCAACTTAAAGTTTCTTACGGCGACACGGACGAAGATGCAACCGTAACCAACTACACGCAAAAGCCCACCAAGGTTTTGAAAGACGACGACAAGGGTTCTTTAACTAACGAACTCACCGGCAAAAAATATTCCGAAACCACCCTTACCCACACCGAAAGCGCGGTATTCACCGTTTATAAAAACAGCGGCGCGGTTATAGGCACGTTCGAAACGATTGACGCCGTTGAAGAAATCGATAACAGAACCGCGGGCGACGTTACCGTTGACGATTCAACTTCCGAAGACGACGACCACGACCATGACCACGACGATGACGACACCGGCTTTAGCTGGGCACTTCAAATAACCTCTATTATAATAGCCGCAGTGCTTATCGTACTGCTCGCAATAGTTCTTATCAGAATGCTCGTTAAAAAATCCGGCAAGAATAAAGCAGTAACCAAAACCTATTACAACCGCGACAGCCGCGATAAGGCTACCGAAAAGGCAATAGCTAAAAACGCTAAACAAAAAGCGCTTAAAACTAAAGAGGAAGAAGTAACCGAAGACGTGACCGAAGATCAACCCGAAGTTAAGCCTTACGATTACGACAATATGGAAAACAACCTCGAGCCCGAAGTAACCGATAGCGCAGACGAAGCAAGCGACGGCGCTAGCGAAGAAACCGATGCACCCGCAGAGGTAACCGAACCCGCAGAGCACGCTGCCGATAACGCAGACGCACCCGCGGACGGAAACGACGTAGAATAATTAAAGGTTGAAGTTTTCACATAAATACCAAGCCCGAGGCGTAAAAACCTCGGGCTTTATTTTTTGCCTTATTCGTTTTTTCAGCTTTTTCAGCTTTTTCAGTTTAGTTCGTTCGTTTATTTTTACGTTTGTTTTTCGTTTAAACTTTTTTTATTTAGTTTTGTAAACCGTTTATTTTGCTTTAATAATAATTCTGAAATATTTTGCCCGCCCGCCCACGTTGCAAGTGTGCGAGCGTTTTTTTCGTACTTGCTCGTTCGTGTTAAAAACGTCGAACAGCGAATAGCGGTTTATTGCGTCGATAATTTCAAACTGCGCGGGATTGTGTTTTTGCAAAAAAGTGATAGGCACGCCTATCGCTCCGCTATAACCGCTAGGAATTTGGCTTATTTTGTCCACGTTAACGGCGGGATAATTATCGTAAGCAATCGGCTCTGCCGTTAAAGAGGCGAGCGGTAAATCGCTGTGCCGCTTAGGAATATCTAGATTGGTAAACCAACAAATATTACCGAACTTAACCGTTCGCTCGCCCAGCGCGTTCGTTTTTACGTTCGCACCCTCGAATTCGGGCGGCACGAAAAATTCTTGAGAACCGCTTTTATACCCCAGCCATATTTTATTTTGCTTTAACAAATAAAAAATCTCTTTATAGGTAATGGCATTTTGGCTGCCTATTATTAAAAATTCCTTTTCGGCGTTTATAAGCGTCGCCACG
>CAYZWD010000102.1:0-4432 GCA_964482115.1 uncultured Acidiphilium sp.
GGTTCAATATGAAAGTCGACGAGCAAATGGGCATGCTCAAAATGGACTTTTTGGCGTTAAAAACGCTAACCGACTTGCGCAAGGCGTGCGATTATATTTATGAAAACAAGGGCGTAAAAATCGACTTTAGCGAAATCGGTTATGAAGAAAAAGCCGCTTACGACCTTATCGGCAGCGGCGATACGGACGCGGTATTCCAGCTAGAATCTGCGGGCATGAAAAAGTTCATGCGTGAACTTCGCCCCGAAAATCTAGAAGACGTAATAGCGGGTATTTCGCTTTATCGCCCGGGACCTATGGATTCTATTCCTAAATATATAAAGTTCAAGCAAAACCCCAAAACCATGGTGTTCAAGCACGAACTTTTGCGCCCCATTCTGACCGTTACGCACGGCGTTATTATTTATCAAGAGCAGGTTATGGAAATCGTGCGTAAGCTTGCGGGTTTTACGTTCGGTCAGGCAGACATAATGCGCCGAGCCATGGGTAAAAAGAACATGGACGAAATGGCGCGAATGAAAAACATATTTATTTACGGCGAAAATAACGAAGACGGTAGCGTTAAAACGGACGGAGCCGTGCGCCGCGGCGTGCCTGCCGACGTAGCCGAGGATATTTTCGACGAAATGGCGGGCTTCGCTCAATATGCGTTTAATAAATCGCACGCGGCGGCTTACGCGGTTTTGGCGTATCAAACGGCGTATTTAAAGGCGTTTTATCCGCACGAGTTTTTAGCCGCTATCTTAAACGACCGAATCGATAAAATCGACGAAGTAACTAAATACGTTATTTATTTAAAAGAGCGCGGTATTGCCGTTTTGCCGCCTAACGTTAACAAAAGTAAGGCGTTTTTCAGCGTAGACGGCGAAAGCGTGCGGTTCGGCTTGGTCGGCGTTAAGGGCGTAGGGCTTGCCGCAATCGAGGCTATCGTTGCCGAAAGAACCGAAAACGGCGAGTTTACCTCGTTTGAAGACTTTACGTCACGCGTGGACGTTAAGGTTTTAAACAAACGCCTTATCGAAAACCTAATTTACGCAGGCGCGTTCGACTGTTTTAAGATAGAGCGCAGCCGCCTAATTGCCGTGTACGAAGGGCTTATCGAGCGCGCCGTAAGCATGGCTAAAGAGCGCGAAAGCAATCAAATCAGTTTGTTTGGCGACGTGCTTTCCGATTTTTGCAAGCTTACCGCAGATTATCCCGATATCCCCGAGTATCCCGACAAGGTTAAACTTTCTAAAGAGCGCGAGGTTTTGGGCGTTTACGTTACTGGGCACCCGTTAACCGAATATATGGATAGATTCGCGCACCTTTCGTTTTCTACCAGGCTTTTAGAATATTACGAAGAGGACGAAGACGGCGTTAAAACCTACACCGAAATTAAAGACGGGCAGCGCGTTGAAATGGGCGGTATTATAACCGCAACCAACCGCAAAACCACTAAATCGGGCGCGAGTATGGCTTATATCACGCTCGAAGACGTTTACGGCGGCATAGAATGCGTGTTCTTTCCTAAAAATTACGAGCGCTATAAACAAAAAATTACCCCCGAACTTATAGTTAAGGTAAGCGGTAGATTGCAAATTCGCGACGGGCAAAAACCCTCTATTTCGGTTGACAGAATGGAAGAGCTCGAAGTAGGCGACGACTTACGAAACGCTAGCGGCGGCACGGCTTTTGGACGGACGGATAACGCGCAAAGCGTTGTTTCGGGCGTTAGTGCTAGCGGGGCTTCAAGCGGCTTAAAAAGCGGGGCAGGTGAGGAAAACGAAGGACGCGTAGGCTCCGGCGGCGCGCAT
Source organism: uncultured Acidiphilium sp. (assembly GCA_964482115.1). Lineage (GTDB taxonomy): Bacteria > Bacillota > Clostridia > Christensenellales > Borkfalkiaceae > HGM11416. The sequence goes on from CAYZWD010000102.1 coordinate 1,797, forward strand.
GCGGCGGGCAAATCTGAATGTTTAGGCATTACTTTGCCTAGCGGCGACGATAAAACCGAAGCTGAACTTTTAAGCGTTTTAGAACTTTACCCCGGAAACGTTAAAGTTATAATTAAAAAGGACGGTTCGTATTATAAATCGAATTGCTCGGTGCGCAGGTGCAACGGGCTTATAGCCGAGCTCGAATATCTTCTTCCTCCAAATAGCTTTATTTTCTTTGAAAAGTAATGCGTAAAAAACGGCATATTGCTTTGCCGCGACGCGGCAAAGGCGGTGCAAGCCTAAGAAGAATTGAACCGATAAAGCCTTAATCTCGTCTTTTTGCCGCTTTTTGCAAATCTTTGCTTTTTAATCGTTATGGAAAACTATTAAAAATTCAATAAAGAGGTAAATTCGTTAAATCGGCTACGTGGGCGTAGCCGATTTTTACTTTTTGGAAAAATGCGCCTATTTAGAATTTTTGCAAAAATTTATAAAAATTCTAAATAGAAACGTTGACTTTTGCTTTAATGTTAGGTTGTTAAATAAAATCTAAATTGACTTTTTGCGAAGGAGGCTCGCCGCTATGCGGTTAAATCGTCGGTTTTGCCCCTTAAAACGACTTCGACGGACAAATAAAAAACTCGCCGAAAGTGCCGTTAATCGACCTATAGGCGGGTTTTTATATGTTAGCTTAATTAAATTGTTTAAATCGAGCTGCGTAAAAAAACGGCTAAATTAAATTATCTAAAAACAAAATAAAAGAATTGCCGCCGTTAAAGGCGTTTTTTCTTAAATCTAAATGCAAAAGTTTTTTGCGTTTGGTTTGCGCGTATTTTATAGTGGAAAAAGTTCCGCCTTTTCTGTCGCCGTTCCAACAGCAAATAACCGCGTCGCTTTTATCTACCATGTAGCGGTTGCGGTATTGCATGCAAAACGGGGTGTATCGTCGGCATAAAACGGTAACCTCGTCCGCCTCGTTAAGCACCGAAATATACCGCTTTTTATCGCTAGATTGCCAATATTTTTCTTGCCCGCAACAAGGAATAGCCATTTCTAAAAGAATATCGTAACCGTCTTTTTTAAGTGAAAGCACGGTTTCGGCAAAATCTAAATCGACGCCGAGTGCCGCGCCCGAAATAAAACGGGTTATGCCCTCGCCGTAACAAAAAATTATATATTCTTTTAACCGTTCTAAAAACTCTTTGCGCTCGGCAGAGGCTAGGTTTTTGCCCCAAGGCAGCTTATCCGGGCGGTGACCGGTAACGCATGCGGTTTTCATAAATGCTCCTTAAAAACGTCGTGCAAAAAAAGTGCGAAAGTTCCGTTAATCGACCTATAGGCTGGCTTTTTTAATGTTACGCCTTTGTTTTTTTATCGTTTTGCGGGTTTGCGCTGGTTGCTAGCCGCAGTATTCTTTACGCAGTATATCCCACGTAATAAAGTTAGCGAATAGAGGTTTAAGCAATAAATGGTTACGTATCCACGAACAGCGTTGCGTATTCGTTAACCCGCTTGCCGCTTAAGCACGAATAAATATCGCAAGCGAAAGCGTCGGTTGCAAAGCATTCGGCGGCAACGCCGCGCAGTTTATTAACGTCGCTTTTTCGGGTTATAAAGGGCGCTTTGCCGCCTAATTCCGAAAGAAGTTCTGTTTTTTGCGAGTTAACCGCAAGCACTTTTAAATACAAGTCGTTTTTTAAATATTTAAAAACGTCGTTTTTGGTTATGCCCAGCAGTGCCGAAAGCGTAACCCGCGCAAGCCTCGTCGAGGTATAACGGCGGGTTGCAAGCTTGTTTAAAAGATCGCTTAAAGTGTAATTATCTTTAAGCAAAGCTTTAATGCGGTTTTCTAAGCCTTCGGTACAATCTAAAATTTCGGCAAGTTGCTTTTTGCTTTTAATATGCAGCGCAGCCATTATCATATCGTCGCAGTTCGGCAAAGAATCGGGCAAATCGCTTAAAACGAAGTTCGGCACGAATTTCGCCGCTTTTTTAGGCTTGTTTTGGCTAACGCATTTTCTTATCGCGGCGGCGGAGGGGTATTCGCCCTTTTTAAGCGTTTCGCTTAAATACGCGCTGCCGTCGCGTTGAATGGGGAATAAGTCTAAGTTAAATTCGCCCTCTAAAACCGCGCGCGCGTATTCTACCGCCAAAAGATTGTTAGGCGAACGCAAAAGTTCCGCGCCGCGATCTTCGCCTAACACCCGTTCTAGTGCGGAGTGTTTGGCTTTAGCCAAGGTTGCGCCCGCGGCAAGTTCTTCTTTTAGTGCGGCTTTAAAGTCGTTAGGTTCGCGCAAAAGTATATCGGCGACCCTTAAAAGCGTAGATTTATCGGCGTTTTCCATTCCGAAGCAAAGCGTGCTTTGCGCGTTTAGCGAGCTTAAAAGCTTAACCGCGCCTTTTGCGAAAATCTCCGCGGGGGCGGTGGCGAAGGCGGTGGGCAGTTCTAAAACCAAATCCGCACCCGCCAAAATCGCGTGGCGCGCGCGCGAATATTTGTCCGTTACGGCGGGAGTGCCGCGTTGCGTAAAACACCCGCTCATAATGCAAACTACCGCGTTCGGCTTAAGTTTGCTTTTTATTTCGTTTACGGCGAACGCATGCCCGTTGTGGAAGGGGTTGTATTCGCAAATTATGCATCCGATTTTCAAATA
>CAYZWD010000103.1:0-4412 GCA_964482115.1 uncultured Acidiphilium sp.
ATCCGAAAGCACGGCTTTGCAAATTTCTTCCGCACCTACGCTACCCTCTAACGCGCTTAAAAAACCTAAATTGCCCGTATTTACAGCAAAAACGCGCGCTCCCACTAACGCCGCGTATCTTGAACAACGCAAAATAGAGCCGTCTCCCCCGAAGCATACGAAAATATCTGCGGTAAGCTTTTCAAGCGGAGTTTCGCTAACCTCTTTGCCCGAGCAAAAAAGCAAACTTTCAACGCCGTTAGGTAAAGCCGCTGTAAATTCGCGCGCTAAATTTATGGACCGTTGGTCGTTTGTTTTAGTAAAAACACAAATTTTCATAACCAATCTTATTTTTTATTTTAATTAAGTTTTTTCAAACGACTTTGCAAGTCGAAAAGCTTGCCCGCGCCGTTAAAAATATATGCCAAATATTCAACGTTTTTATCGTTTTTTAACGGAGCCTCGGTTACGTTTAACACACTCATTGATAAGCTTTCGATAAACTCAACCGTTCGTTTTATAACATTAAACCGTTCGTTTTTATCGCGAACGATTCCGTTTTTCATTTTTACACGCCTATCAAGCTCGAACTGCGGTTTGATAAGTGCGATTATATATCCACCCGATTTTACCGCTTCACGCAACGCGGGCAACACGTATTCTAACGAAATAAAACTGCAATCGGCAACGGCGGCGTCGATTTCTTCAGCAAAGTTGCCCGCGGAAATATAACGCACGTTCGTTTCATCCATTACCACTACTCTTTCATCCGAGGCAAGCCGCTCGTCTAAAAGCCCTTTGCCTACGTCTACGCAATAAACCTTTTTCGCGCCTAACCGCAACAAACAATCGGTGAACCCGCCCGTAGACGCACCCGCGTCAATAAAAGTAAGTCCGCTTATTTCGGGTTTAAATTCTAACGCGGCTTTTTCAAGCTTATATCCTCCTTGCGAAACGTAAGGTCTGCTTTTTTCGCGTATTTCTACTTTTGCCTCGCTATCGTTAAAAATTTCTAACGCGGGCTTTTTTGCGAGCTTGCCGTTAACGAAAATTTCGCCTCGCTCGATTGCTTCGCGCGCTTTATTGCGCGAAGAATAATAGCCGCGCTCTTGTAAAAAAACGTCTAACCGCATTAATCTTTTCTAGCTTTTACGTAATTATAAAAATCGATAAAAAACGAGTTGTTGTCGATATTTTTTAGCGTTTTTATGCCTAACGTAAAAACCTCTTCTATCTTTTTTTTCGCACCGTCTAATCCGTAAACGCTAACTAAGGTAACCTTTCCTTGCGACTCGTCTTTTCCGGCGGTTTTACCTAAATCGGCAGAACTGCCGACTACGTCTAAAAGGTCGTCCGTATACTGAAACAAACGCCCTAAACACTTACCGAGTTGCAAAAACTCAGTGTAAAATTTGCCGCCCGCTATAAGCGACGCCATAGTGAAAGGCAAAGTTAAAAGCTTGCCCGTTTTTAAATCGTCTATAACGTAAAGGCAATCTTCGGTAGCGGTTTTTTCTTCAGATAAATCGTAAGCTTGCCCCCCTACCATTCCCGCGCAGCCCGAAAAATCGGCAAGTTGCTTTGCCGCGGCAAGCGTACACGAATCGATAACGCCGTTTAAAACCACCTCGTATGCAAGATTTAAAAGAGCGTCGCCCGCCAAAATAGCCATAGCCTCGCCGTAAACCTTGTGGTTAGTCGGCTTTCCGCGGCGAAAATCATCGTTATCCATCGCGGGCAAATCGTCGTGAATTAACGAATAAGTATGAATAAATTCTAACGCGGCGGCAAAAGCGCCGTATTTTTTATAATCTAACCCTAGTGAATCAAGCGCGGCAAAAAACAGAACGGGGCGAACCCGCTTACCACCCGCAAAAACAGAATATTTCATTGCACTTAAAAGCGTAGGGTTGCAATTTACGTTTTCAAACGCGCGGACTAAAGCCTCGTTCGCCGCGTTTTTATATTCTTCGTATTTTTCGTTAAACACACCGTTATAATTATAGCTCATAGTTCAAACCGTTTTGCTTAATCGCCGCCTCTATCGTGTTTTCGATAAGCATCGTAACCGTCATCGGTCCTACCCCGCCGGGAACGGGAGTTATATACCCCGCCTTTTTTTCAACGCTATCGAAATCAACGTCGCCAACGAGTTTACCGTCTACTCGGTTAATACCTACGTCTATAACGGAAGCGCCCTCTTTTACCATATCCGCTGTTATAAAACGCGGCTTCCCAGTCGCCACGACTAAAACGTCCGCATTAGAAGTGAAATCTTTTAAATTTTGCGTGCGCGAATGGCAAACGGTAACCGTACAGTTAGCCGCAAGCAAACAAACAGCCATAGGCTTGCCCACCATATTACTTCTGCCAACGACTACGGCGTTTTTGCCGCTAAGCTCAACGGAATATTCGTTTAAAAGCGCCATAACCCCTTTCGGCGTGCACGAAACCGAGCATTGTTCGCCAAGCAAAAGCTTTCCCTCGGAGGCAAAAGTAAGCCCGTCCACGTCCTTTTCTACGGGAACGTGCGCCAAAATTTCGCGCTCGCAAAAGCCTTTCGGCAGCGGTAACTGAACTAAAATTCCGTTAACCTCTTTATCGGCGGCAAAACCGTCTATAACGGCAATAATTTCATCTTGCGAAACGCTAGCGGGCAACCTAACCGTTTGAGATTGCACCCCTACGTAGGCGCAAGCTTTTTCTTTATTGGCAACGTAAACCATTGAGGCGGGATCTTCACCGACGATAATCAACGCCAGCTTGCACGAAACACCGAATTCTTGTTTAATTTTAGCAACGTCGTTTTTTAATTTTTCTTTAATTTTAAGCGAAGTCGCTTTTCCGTCAATTAAAACGCTCATGATTTTTCACCTTTTTCATCGTCCGATTTCTTTTTTAGCGAGGCTAAAATTCCGTTCACGAAAGACGGGCTTTTATCCGAAGAATATTTGCGAGTAAGCGAAACGGCCTCGTCTATAGCGACGATATCGGGCACATCGCTAAAATATTTAAGTTCGGCAACGCCGATTTTTAAAGCGCATTTATCAGCTAAAAACAAGCGCGAAAAATCAAACCCGCGCGATAGCTCGGATATAATATTGGTAATTTCAGCCGCGTTTTCGTTAACGGCGGAATATAAAGCCAAAGCAAATTTTTGGTCGCTCTCGCTAAGCTTAAACTCTGCGAACGTTTTTTTAATAAAGCTTTCGTCTTGCTCGGTAACGAACGAATCGCGATAAAGCAAGGTAAAAACAGCCTCTCTTGCATCTCTTCTCATGTAAAACCTAAACCTTCAAAAACTCAAAATTTATTTAACTTAAACACGGTTTTAATTTCCAAAAAAATATTCACAGATTATTCATAAATTATTCATAGATTATTCATTGAAAAAATTCCGCTAAGCGCTAGTTAAGCCGCAATAAAAATTTTGCGGCTTAAAAGATAATATAAAGCTGTAAATTAGTCGTTTTTTTCGCTCTCGTCGAAATTAACGCTAACGACGTGCACGTCTACGCTAGAAATTTTATATTCCGTCATCGCCTCGACGTTATGCTTAACGCTTTGCTGAATGTTATACGCCACGTCCGGAATGTTATATCCGTATAAAACCGAAACGGTAACGTCAACGCAAACGTTATCGCCGTCAAAGGTAACCAAAACGTCGTCTTTCTTTTTAGAAGCGCCGCCGACGGTAACGCCCTCGATTTCTGAAATAGCCAAAGAAACTATGCCTTTAACTATGCTGTTGTTATAAACGACCTTACCCGTAGGTATCGCCTTGCGAACGTTTTTCATAAACACCACCGATATTTGATAAACTAAAAGTTTTATACCCCGACGCTTTTTGCCGCGGCACGCTTAAAGCGTATCAAATGATTTTCGTTAATATTATAACACATTTTTTATTAAATGCGGTAGCGTTTTTTTGCTTTTTCTCGGCTTTTTATTCTTTATTTTTTACTTTATTTTTTTAAACTTTAGCTTTTTTTGCTATTCTCAGCTTTTATCCGTTTTGTTTTAGGCAATTGATTAGCAATTTATCGGTGGTTTATCGGTAGTTTATTGCGAAATAGGTATAATTCTTACGTTTTCGGGCGATGCGCTAACTTCTTCTAGCATTACGGTGTAAATGGCAACCGCGTCGTCCGTATCGAAATCGGTATCGTCCACCACGACGGTAATGTTTTCAGAATCGAGCCCTATCATAACGGCGATATTTTCATAACCTTTCGCTTTGATCAGGTTTTCTAAAAGCAGTTCGCGCTCTACCATTTCGGTAAGCTTAAGCTTTGTTTTTAACGCCGCCTCTTTTGCCTCTGAATCTTCGCCGGCTTGGCTGATTATGCTATCCAGTTGCAAAAGCTGCTCGTTAACGCTTGCGGCATGCTCGCTTTTATATTCGCTGAAATAGTTTGCCGTAGGAACGGTTG
>CAYZWD010000104.1:0-4354 GCA_964482115.1 uncultured Acidiphilium sp.
TGCCACGGCTGCGGATATATCTTCTTCGCTTACGGCGTTTTCTATTTTACTAGCCCCCGCCAACCGCGGCGGAACGTATTCGTAAAAAAAGTTAAACTTTGCCGAATACGCGGCTATTACGGGGCAAAAAACGCGCTCGCTATCGCTTTTTTGATAATACGCGCACACTATTTTTTCGCCGACAAAAACCTCTTCGCCCGCTTTTTTTACAGCCGTGCCCGAATAAACAATAAGCTTGGTTATAACGCAATCACCTAGAGCGGTTAAGTCGCCGTTTAAAACGGGGAACGCCGCGGGTTGTTCTTTTGATTTTTTTAGCGATATTACCGCTTTATTGCCGCGCTTTTGCACGCTTAAAAAACTTACGCCCTCACTGACGGAAAGCTCGGTTTGCGCCGCGGCTAACCCGCTAGGCGAAAAAAAACGATATTTTTTTATGCCCGCGTCGCTAAGCGCGCGCTCTGCCTGAGTTTTAAAAAGCACGGCGTCGCCTTCGTATTCGGCTCCTAAATAAACGTTTTCAAAAATCGGCATGCACAAAACGATTAGCGCCGCGCCTAAAACGCGCACCGCGTTTTGCTTTGCGTAAAGCAGAGGATAAAGCAATCCGCCCCTTTTTACTAAGGTATTATACCACATATTTTTACAAATTGCAAAATATTTCGCGCCGTCTTTGCTATCAATAGTAATTTCGGTTAACTTATCGCTTAATATTTTTACTTTTAACAACGCCACTCCGCCGTTTTTTAGGCGCTTTATAAGCTCGGCGCGGTTGTAGCCTTCAACTAAATACGTTTCGGTTAAAGCCCTCATTGCATTTGCACCCCGAAAACTTCGCCCTTAAAACCCGCGTCACCTTGCGCAAGTTTTATAAGCTCTAACCCGCGCCCGCAAACTATTACCGTTCCGCTTGAGCATTCTAAAACTATTTGCTCGGTAGTAAAACTTAAAACCCGCTTAACCCCGCCCGCGTAACCGCCGCTTTTTGAAAACGTTATTACCGAACCGCCGAGCGGCACGCACTTTTTTATTTCGTTTATTAAATTCATACGTTTTGTTTTTACGCCGCTTTTTTAGCGTTTTTTTTCCGATTATAGTATATGCGCGCGGCGTTTTCGTATTCGCCGCGCGCAATTTTAACGCTTTATTTTATTGTTTTTGCAACGCTTATTTTTGCTTTCGAGCCGCGCTCTGTTATTATTCCGTTCCATTATTTTGCGCTCGCTCCCTCTGCCGAAAGTTTTGCGTTTAAATAATTAACTACGATTTTGCGCCCCGATTCGGTTAAAAGCTCCGCGTAACCCGATTTTTCAAAATGTTCCAACGCTTGCTTCGCGCTAAGCTTAGAATAATAATCCATAATAGCGTTAGCCATATCGTTTTTGTAAGAATCGCCTTGCTTTTTATACTTTTCGTTTGCGGCTTTAAGCGCCTCGGAATATTTTAAAAGCGTTTCGCTAACCTCGTTGTTATATTTAAGCGCCTCTGCGTTTTTTTCGTCGCGCGCGGCTTTGAGTTTATCAAGCTTTTCGTTGAGCTCTATCGCCTTTTGCATATCGTATTGTTTAAGCGAATCGTTTAGTTTTTGGGTAAGCCCCGATATTTCTTCGTCTATTTCGGCGATTTTTTTGTTTGCCTCACGCTCGTTTTCGTCGATAGTGGCAAGTTTTTGCTTATCGTATTCCTTTAACAACTCGGTTATTATCGACGAGCGCGCCACCCCGCGTTTTATCGCGTCTGCGCCGGCTTGTTCTTTCGCTTTATCGTAACGGCTTTGAAGCGCGGCGTTGTTTTGCGCGGTTTTTTCGCCTATTTCTAGCTTTTCTTGCTCTAAACTTTGGCGTTTTTTATCGTTTTCGTCGGTTAAAGCTTGCTCTAACAACGAATATTTTTCGCTAAGCCCGCTTTCGGCGGTTTTTTTAAGCTCCGAATCCGAAGCGGTATCGTAATCGAGCCGCTTAAAACCGTAATCGTTATTAGCCGACTCTGCCGCGGCGTAAGCAATTTTAGCTTTTTCGTTAAGCTCGGATATTTGCTTTTCAAGCTTTAAGCGGGCTAGCTCTATTTCTTTATCTTTTGCTGTTGCGGTAGAGTTTTCTGTTTTTTGAGTGGTTTTAGCGTTGCCGCTTTTGCTTAAAACTTCGTTACCCGCGGCTAAAAACTGCTGCGGAGTTACGTTGATTCTGTAATTCATAAATTTCCCTCGTTTTTTTTATTTTTTTAAGGCTTTCGCCGCTTTTTACGCCTCGCAAACGCTTAGCGTATTTCTTAAACGAACCAGCATTTTGCCGTCGTAAAGCTGAACGCGCTCGTCGCAATAAGCAACCACGCCGCTAACCTCGCCGCCGGTTACCGAATAGGAACAAACGCCCGTTCCGTCGCTACCGCTTAAGCTTACCTCGCCGTCGTTTTTTAAAATTTGATAATTAACGTTTTTGCGTAAATCGGTTATCATACGCCCCCCTTACACGCGGACTTGCCGCGTTTTATTTTTTTAGCGAAAGTGCCGTTAACGGGCTTATAGCGCGACTAATTTATTGTTACCGTCGAACCCGCCTAGTATTAAATACCCCGCGACGCTCGGATTAGACGTAACTTTTTTACCGCGGTACGGCGTGGCTTGCTCGCTGAACGTAAGCGCGCTTTCGTTAAAAACAAGCTTAACCACGCGTGAACCTTTTACCGCGTAAAAACAAGGCTGTTCGCCCCCGAACGCGCAAACCGAAATTACGCCGCGCGGTAAAATTTCGACCTCGTCGGTTTTAACCAGATCCTCGCTTATAAATTTACAAGACAAAGCGCCGTTCGCGTTAATAACTGCCACCGCGTACCCGCCCGAATAAGCGAAAATAGCCGCGCCGCCGCAGTTAAAGGCGAGTTTTTCGTTAAGCCCGTCGCCCGCGTATTCTATTATAGCCGCCCGCTTATCGGACGAAAACAATATAACGCTACGCGCTTGCTCGTTTATTACCGAAAGCGCGCCCGACTCTTCGGGATAATCTACGCAACCGAAAACCTCGAATTCGCAAGAATCGACCGAAAATTCGTTAGTCGAATTTAAATACACGGCGGCGCCTTGCGTGCCTTTTTCAAACGGAACGTAGCAGTCTATTTCGGTTTTTCCGTTTTTAGGCAAAAAATCCTTTACCTTTACGCCGTTTATTTTAACGCAACCGGTTTTACCCGGCGCGTATTTTGCGTAAACCGCAAATTTTAGCTTTAACACGCACTTTTTTAAAGTTTCAAACGAAAACGAAAACACCTGAGCCGTACCCGTGCCGCCTTGCGATTCGTAGCGCACGTAATTAAAATCGCTGTGCGCGGCTTTAATTTCAAGCGCGCGAATCCTGCGTTCTATATCGCGCAATTTTAACGTTCGTTCCATAATTTTCCCCCTTCTTCTCCCGCTTTTTTCGCGCCCTTTTTAACTGCGCGGGCGGTATTCGAAATCGATTTTTAGTCTGCCCGCCCTACAATCGGCAACCGAACTTTTTACGCAAAACGTAAACGCCTTGCCCGAAAGCGCGGTTTTTAAATATTCGTCTGAATTATTTCCGCTAAAATTAAGCGTTTTAGTTCCGCGTTCCGAACTTATAACCAAGCTGACGGGCTTGCTTGCGTAAAGCGAAATTCCGCGCAAAGTTTTTTGCACTTCGGGCTTAGATAAATCGCTTGCGCCGCTAACCCAGCTTTTTTGAATAGCCGTGCCGAAACGCTCCGAAACGTTTGAAAGCTCGCCTATTTTAAGCGAATTTTCGCACAAAAACAGCAATTTATAATCGTTTTCGCCGTTTAAAACTTCTAAATCGGTAACGCCCGCGCCGCTTATGAACGAAACGCTTTTGCCCGAAAAATCGTAACGCAAAACGCAAGGAGTTACGCCGCTTTTTAGTTTTAGTTTAAGCAATACGAACAGCTCGCCGTTATAAAAGACGCCTTTTGCGCCCGAATTATCTACTCCGCAAAGCAAGCCGTCCAGCTTGGTTAGTATTCGGTAAGGATACGAGCCGCCGAAGCAATAAAAACCGTCCTCCGCGAGATAAACGATTTTTTCGCCGCAAACGGTAATGCTGTCGCCGTAAATTCTGCCCGACGACGAACTGAGCCCGTCGGTAGCGAACTCGGTTTGATCGCCGTAAGCGCTTACGCGGGTAATGCCGTAGTTTCTGAAAACGTAAACGTAGCCGTCCGCCTCAACCGCTTTTAAAAGCGAACCGCGTTCGTCGCGCAGGTCGATAAACCCCGCCTCCGATAGCGAAACGTCCCAATTAGCGGGGTCAAAATCGTCCGAATACCACAAAGTGGTTTTTTCGCCGCCCTCCGTTGCGAAAAGTCGCTCGCCATGCATGCACAT
>CAYZWD010000105.1:0-4340 GCA_964482115.1 uncultured Acidiphilium sp.
AAATAATTCCGCCCAAAATATCGCTAGGCACGCGGTAATCCGCGGGGTAAACGGTAAGCTGCCACTTTTTTTGACCGCACGGCTCGCTTTCAACGGCAATAAACTCGCCGCATTCCGCGCCGCACTCTAAACCGCAATCGGCGGTAGGCAGTAAAACGTCGCTTGCAAAAACGCAAGCGCCGTCCGCAATAAAATAATAAAAATACAGCCCGCACGCTAAATTAAGCTCTAAAAAAAAACAATTATCGCCGCAACTAGGCATATTTATAAACCGCTCCGACGCGCCGTCCGCAGCGATAACCAGCGTAACGCAAGAAGCGTTGGTTTCCACCTTTAAAACGAGCGTTTGATTTTCGGCAACGCCGCCGATAACGCTTTTATATTCAGTTTTTAGCGGATCAAATTTAAAATACATAATTATATCACGGCACTTTGCCAAGCATTAAGTTTTAGTAAAATTTTTAGCGAAAGTGCCGTTAATCGACCTATAGATGGGGTTTTTATTTTATGGGTTCAACGTTCCAAATGTTTTTAGCGTATTCGCGAATACTTCTATCGGCAGAGAACGAGCCGCTAGATGCAACGTTAAGCAAGCTCTTTTTAGCCCAAAGCGACTTATCCTCGTAATCTTTAAGCATTCTAACGCGGGCGTCGCAATAAGCGCCGAAATCGGCCATGCACATATACGGATCCGCCACGGGCGAACCGGTTAACAAATAATCGGCAATGTTAGCAAAGCTTTCGCCGTTAAACCCGCGTTTAAGCGCGGCTATAACCTTGCGCAAACGAACGTTAGAATTATAATAACCGCTAGCATCGTACCCTCTGCGCCAAAGTTCTTCAACCTCGTCGGCTTTAAGCCCGAAAATATAAATGTTATCTAGCCCTACGCGCTCGCTCATTTCAACGTTAGCGCCGTCTAGCGTGCCTAAAGTTAACGCGCCGTTTATCATGAACTTCATGTTACCCGTACCGCTAGCCTCTTTACCCGCTTGCGAAATTTGCTCTGAAACCTCGGTTGCAGGCATAAGTTTTTCGGCGGCGGTAACGCAATAATCTTCGATATAATAAACCTTTAACTTTTCGCGAATGCGCTTATTCGGGTTTTTATCGATATCCGCGGCGAGGTAGCAAATAAGCTTGATAATTTGCTTTGCCATATAATAACCGGGCGCGGCTTTAGCGCCGAATATAAAGGTTTGCGGCGTTACGTTAAGCTCGGGATTTTCTTTAAGCTGTTCGTATAAATCGATAATATGCATCACGTTTAAAAGCTGGCGCTTATATTCGTGAAGACGTTTTGCCTGAACGTCGAACAATGTATCTGGGTTTAAATTAGCGCCGTCGCGCTTGTTTAAAAAGTCGGCAAGTTGTTTCTTTTTAATAAGCTTAATTTCGTTGATGCGTTTTAGAACGCTTTCGTCTGTAGAGAACGCCTTAAATTTTTCAAGCTCTTGCGCGTCCATAACGAACCCGTCGCCTATACACTCGGTTATAAGCGAAGAAAGCTCCGCATTAGATTGGCACAGCCAACGCCTGTGCGCTATGCCGTTGGTTACGTTAATGAATTTATCGGGCGTGAGCTCGTAAAAATCTTTAAACACGCTGTTTTTTATTATTTCGGTATGCAACGCCGAAACGCCGTTTACTTTTTTAGAACCGTAAACGCAAAGGTTAGCCATTTTTACTTGCCCGTGCGACATTATGCTCATTCTGTCGATTTTATCCCACTGCCCCGGATATTTATCCCAAAGCTCGGCACAAAAACGCGCGTTGATTTCTTTAATTATGCTGTGAATACGCGGAAGTCTTCTTTCGATTAAATCTTCGTTCCATTTTTCAAGCGCCTCACTCATAACGGTGTGGTTGGTGTAAGCAACCGTTTTAGTTACTATATCCCACGCCTTTTCCCACGAATAGCCGTAGTCGTCTAGCATAATACGCATAAGTTCGGGTACGCAAAGCGCGGGGTGCGTATCGTTGACGTGAATGGTGGTTTTTTCGTGTAAATTATCTAAAGTGCCGTAGCGGTGAATATGATTATAAATTATATCTTGCAACGAAGCGGAAACCAAGAAATATTGTTGTTTAAGCCTTAACGACTTACCCTCGAAGTGGTTATCCGCGGGGTAAAGCACCTTAGAAATAAGCTCGGCCTCGCCCGCTTCTTGCATGCAGCGCATATAATCGCCCTCGGAAAACGAGCGCATATCGAAGCTTTGGCAGCTTTTAGCGCTCCATAGCCTCAGCACCGAAACAGCCTCTGAATTTTTGCCCGAAACCATCATGTCGTAAGGCAATGCCTCAACCTCGGTTGCGTCTACGTGGCGGATTTTTAGCCCTTGATCCGTCCATTCTTCAACGATTCTGCCGTCAAACTTAACCCTAAATGCCTTATCCATGCGCTGAGTAAGCCAAACTTCGCCGCCGGGCAGCCAATTATCGGGTAATTCCATTTGCCAGCCGTCGACTATTTTTTGTTTAAACAAACCGTATTCGTAACGGATAGAATAACCCATCGTGGGGTAATCTAACGTGGCAAGCGAATCTAAAAAGCAAGCGGCAAGCCTGCCCAAGCCGCCGTTACCCAAACCCGCGTCGGGTTCGTTTTCATAAAGCTCGTCTAGCGTAACTTTATAATGCTTTAACGCCTCCGATAAAGGTTCTTCTATGCCCAAATTATAAACGTTGTTTTTAAGCGAGCGCCCTAGCAAAAATTCCATGCAAAGGTAATAAACGCGCTTGCCCTTTTTATCTTTTACCTTATAATGATAGCTTTTGCGTTTTTCAAGCAGTATATCGCGCACAGCCATAACTACCGCTTTGTATAACTGCTCTTTTGTTGCCTCTTTATCGTTTACGCCGAAAAAGCGCGAAAGCTTGCCTTGAATAATTTCGGCTGCTTCTTTTTTAGTAAGATTGAGTTTTTGTGCCATTTTAGTTTTTAGTATGCTCCTTTTTTAACCTTTCAAATCATTGCCCCGTCTTAACCGTTATAAAATAAAAATAATTAAGCCTTAAGCGCCCCGCCACAAGAAGCGCTTTGTTATATTTATTTTTTAATAAAAACCGATTTTTTTATGCGGTTATTTTTCCGCATTATGCGGCTACTTCGCCCTGCCTATAAAAACGCAACGTACCGTTTAAATATGCTTCTACGTCTGCCTCCGCTAATACCATTACGCCGTTAGGTAATATATAACTGCCGTTTTCGGTTACATAATCGACAGCGTTGCTTTCAGGAACGGCAAACCCTGTATCAACTAGCCCGCCACATAACAAACAATACCTTTCACCGCTTTTTACCGCGTGACCTTGCGATTTCATAGCCCCGCAAGCGCAATATGCGTAGTGATTAGTCGTGTTTCTATACAAATAGCTATCGTTATAAACGTGAGAACAAGTATTTGAAATAATAACTCGAAAAAAAATTTTGATATATAGTTGAACTAAAACCGTCTGAATAACTTTCCACATCAGAACTCGCCCCACCCATAACATTATCACTTTTTGCATTTATTAAATTCTTAGGAATTATTATAAAATTTAAAATAAAAACAATCACCGTTATTAATGCTATCGATTTAAATACTTTATTCATTTTTACCTTCTATTTGTTTTTCGGTTTTACAGCCACTAAATTTTGCTTAAGTTTATTAAGCACTTCCTCAGCATAGTCATCATCTTGCTCGTTAAGATATAGATTGAAATCGCTTACCTTTATACCGTCACAAAAAACATCATAATGCCACACATTATTAGCATCCGTAATATGTTCCATCCGTTCAAAAGTAATTTTTTCAACGTTTAACTCACCGCTAAAATCTAAAGGAACATCACCAAATCCGTATATTAAAAAACCATTCTTGGATATATCCTCTGCAGTTCCATCTTTTTGACGATTATACGACCACGAAAAAAAATGAGCTATCGGTTTTGCACCGAGAAATTTTGCTAAGTTATCCTTATTTAAATTATGTTTTTCAATATTCGAATGCGATACGGAATAACACATAATCGTATATAATTTGGTAATTGATAAATCATAGTCGAAATTTAAAGTTAAAACTTCGTTATTTCCTTTTTTGTTTGAATAAAAATTAGAAAAATCTTCAAACGAATAAAAACTAAACGACAGCGGAGTAACGCCTCCGCCGTTAACGCCGCAAGAACACCCCGCGGCGGAAAAAAGGATTATCGAGGCGCAAAAAAGCGTTAAAATCTTTTTTAGCGTTTTTTTAATTTTCATAATAAAAAATTCCTCCTTAGCTAGTAAAAATTGAGCCGTTTGCGCCCCGAGCGTATTTTTATCGTTTAAAAGCGGATTTACTTTACAGCCC
>CAYZWD010000106.1:0-4331 GCA_964482115.1 uncultured Acidiphilium sp.
CCTTTATACGGTTTTTGCGATGTTTCGTATGCGTTTTGCGCTTTGGTTTTTAGTTTTGCGCTTACAGCAAGCCGATAATAAGCCCGCCCACTATTGCGGAGGCAATTTGCCCCGAAACGTTAGCTCCTACCGCGTGCATTAGCAAGAAGTTGTTTTTATCTTCTTTAAGCCCCATTTTATGAACCACTCTTGCAGACATCGGGAACGCGGAAATACCCGCCGCGCCTATCATGGGGTTGATTTTTTCTTTAGAGAAGAGGTTAATTACTTTTGCGCACATAACGCCGCCTACCGTATCGAACACGAATGCGAACAAGCCGAGCCCCATAATCATAAGCGTTTGAAGGCTTAAAAATTTATCCGCTTGCATTTGGAAAGCTATCGTTATGCCCAAAAGCAAGGTTATAAGGTTGCAAAGCGTGTTTTTCGCGGTATCAGCAAGGCTGCCCAAAACTCCGCATTCGTTAAGCAAGTTACCGAACATTAAAAAGCCGATAAGCGCCAAGCTTTTAGGAGCGATAAGCCCCGCAGCCAAGGTTACTACGATAGGGAACAGAATTTTTACGGTTTTGCTAACCCGTCTGCCGCTGTATTTCATGCGGATAAGCCGTTCGTTTTTAGTGGTTATGCACTTAATAACTGCGGGTTGAATGATGGGAACTAGCGCCATATAAGAATAAGCAACCACCATTATAGGCCCTACGTAATTGCTGCCAAGCTGAATAGCTACTAAAATAGAGGTAGGTCCGTCCGCCGCGCCGATAATACCTATAGACGCCGCGTCTTTTAACGGGAAGCCTAAAAGCGTAGCCAAAATTACGGTTAAAAATATACCCAGCTGCGCAAACGCGCCTAAAAGCATAAGCTTAGGGTTAACTATTAGCGGCTCGAAGTCTATCATTGCGCCTATTCCTATAAATAAAAGAATAGGCAGCGCTTCCGAAGCCTCTATACCCAGTTCGAAAAGCCATTGAATTATACCCGTAGAGCTGCCGTCCGTGCCTATTACGTTAGAAAGCGGTATGTTTACGAGTATCGCGCCAAAGCCGATGGGTAAAAGCAAAGCGGGCTCCATGTCCTTTTTTATCGCGAGATAAATTAGTACTCCGCCGATAACCCACATTGCCGCCATTTTTAAAAACTCTTGCCAGGTTACGGCTGTAAACGCTTCGATTAAAAATTCCATTTTAATCCTCCGTAGTAAAAATTTTTGGGGTGTGTTTTGTTAAAAGCTTGTTTTTGCGCTTTTTTTACGCTTTTTATAATTTACGGCTTTTTTCGCGGCTTTTTAATTTTTGGCGTTTAATTTAGTTGCGAATTAAAAAAGAATTCTGCTTAACTTTAAGTTAAATAACGAAAATTTAGGCTAAACTACAAAAAAAAGACCGCACCGAAAAAAATCGGTGTGGTCTTGCCGTTTAAAATTAAACCGGGGCAAAGTTTTTTTGCCCGTGTTAGCGATTTAATTGCGCGCCCGCTTTTTAGCGCGATAATTTTAATATTTATCGCGGTTTTTAAGCCAAGCTTCGCCGACTACTCCCCAGTAACCTCAAAAATTTTAACATAAAAGGGCGGGGCTTGTCAAGCGCTTTGTTACCGTTTTGTTACTTTGGCTTTTTCGCGCGGTGTGAGTGCAATATCGTTTGCCACGCGCGCGGTAGAGTGCGGAATGGGCGTAAGAACGCTGTCCGAACTGCTCGGACACAAAAACGCAACGATTACGCTCAACCGCTATACGCACTCGCTTCTCGAACATAAAACCGATATAATGAACCGCCTTGGAAAACTTTTATAAAACAACGAAAAATGTGCATCAAACAAAATCGATGCACATTTTTATCCATTATACTAAATTTTATGAGAAAATGTTTTTATTTCAGTTTAACAATCAAACCGAAATAATCTCTTGTAAAAAATAAAACGAACTCTGATTTCTCAAGGTTCGTTTTATTCCTGTGTGGTGGGGACGGATAGACTCGAACTATTGACCTCCTGCATGTCAAGCAGGCGCTCTAACCAACTGGGCTACGCCCCCGTAGCTTTTACATTCTACTATATTCGCGCGAATTTTGCAAGTAAAAAAACACGTAAAAACCGTAAAAAATAAATTATTTTATTATTTCGTTTTTTCACGGTTGATTATTTTTCGTTCTCATTGTATAATGTATATAAAAGGATGGCGCAAACGTGAAAGAACGGAATTAAAACCACGGCTCAAGAAACACGGTAAAGATAATTAAACGCCGAGGATAAGAAAACGGCGAGTTTAAACGAAAACGCCGCGTATAAATAACGGTTGCGTATAAATAACGGTTGCGGATAATCGGAGAATGGTTACGGGAGAATAATTATGGCAAAAAAAATATGCGTGTTAGGCTCGGGGGCGTGGGGCACCGCGATAGCACGGCTTTTAGCGGATAATGGGCATTCCGTGGTTATATACGGCGTGCAAAAAAGCGAAATAGACGATATAAATTTAAACCGCAAAAACTCTGCGTATTTCGGCAACGATTTAATATTGACGGGCGAAGTTTTTGCTACGCTCGATTTAGCAAACGCGCTTAGCGGGGCGGATATCGCGGTTTTGGCAGTTCCGTCGTTCGCGATAAAGCAAACGGTAATTGCAATGCGCGGTTTGCTAGGCGAAAAAACGGTAATAGTGAACCTTGCAAAGGGGTTCGACGAGCAAACCGAACAGCCGCTCGCACAAACGATAAAAGATAATTTGCCCGAAAACTTGCGCAAAAACGTGGTTTCTATGATAGGACCTTCGTTTGCAAAAGAGGTTGCCGCCAAGCAATACACGGCTATTACCGTTACCGGCGACGACCATTCGGTTTTAGCTAGAGTGCAAAAAACTTTTTCTAATTCTTATTTTAAAGTGTATTTAAACGGCGATCCGATAGGTGCGGAATACTGCGCGGCGTTAAAAAACGTTATCGCGCTGGCGTGCGGAATTGCTGACGGCATAGGTTGCAAGGTGAACACCCGCGCCGCGCTTATAACCCGCGGGCTTGCCGAAATAGTAAGGTTCGTGCATTTTTTCGGCGGCGACGAAAAAACTTGTTTCGGGTTGGCCGGTGTAGGCGATTTAGTGCTTACGTGTTCTAGCCGCACTTCGCGGAATTATTCCGCGGGGGTTGAAATAGGCGAAACTTCAGCCGAGCAGTTTTTTAAAAACAACAAAAAAACCGTAGAGGGCGTGTTCGCGTGCAAAATAGCAAAGCGCATTGCCGAAGAAAATCAAATTTACGCGCCCATCGTTAGTTCGGTTTATTCCGTTTTGTTTTGCGGGGCTAAACCGCAAGACGAAATAACCGGTCTTATGCGTTCAGAAATGAAATTCGAATAAAAAAACGGAACGACGAAAATGAAGTTCGAATAATAAACGCGTTCGAATAACGAAAAGGAAGTTAAAATAATCAAATTCATAGTTTTTTGCAACTTTTAAATAAGCAATTTTGCCGTTGAATAAGCGTTTTGCTTTGACATATTCGCGGCGCTGTGTTACAATATTAACGAAAAATCGATAAAAATTAAAAATAAATTAAAAGCGGCGGCATTTTGAAATAAACCGAAAGTTAAATAACCTTTTTCGGCTTATATCGTTTTTGCTCGTCGGAGGGAAAAATGAAAAATTATCTTGCGATAGATATAGGCGCGACCAGCGGAAGGCACATAGTCGAATCCGACGGCGTTTTAACCGAAGTTTTCAGGTTTGAAACGGGCTTTAAGCGCGACCAAAACGGCGTTTTGATTTGCGACGTGCAAAAGCTTTTCGCCAACGTTAAAGAGGGCATAAAAATCGCGTTTTCGCGTTTTTCGCAAATTCAAAGCTTGGCTATAGATACTTGGGGCGTAGATTACGTGCTAATGCGCGGCGACGAAGAAGTTTTGCCTTGCGTTAGCTATCGCGATTCGCGCACGCAAAAAACCGTGCCGCTCGTGCACGAAAAAATGCCGTTTGAAAAGCTTTACGAAATAACGGGCACGCAGTTTCAGGCGTTTAATACTATTTATCAGCTTTACGACGACGAATTAAGCGGCAAGCTCAGCGGCGTTACGGACTTTTTAATGTTGCCCGAATATCTCAATTATAAACTTACGGGCGTTAAGGTTAAAGAATACACGCAAGGTTCAACCACTGGGCTGGTTAACGCCAAAACCCGCGAGTTCGACGGAGAAATTATAAATAAATTAGGTTTGCCCGCTCATCTTTTTAAAAAGTTAGAGCAAGCGGGCGGCGTTATCGGCAAGCTTAAAGACGATATCGCTAGCGAGGTAGGCGGTCAGCTAAACGTAGTGCTTTGCGCCTCTCACGATACTGCCAG
>CAYZWD010000107.1:0-4331 GCA_964482115.1 uncultured Acidiphilium sp.
CACTCGGCTGCGGCGGCTATGTATTTATTAAGATTTTATTAGCGTTTTTTATTCGTATTTTTTAACTTAAAACCGTTAAAACGCGTATAAAAAATTTTTTCGTTAGCGTTGGAATAATTAAATTTTAAGGGAATTACGATTTTTAAAAACTTAGCTTTTTAAGCCGCCGATTATTTGCAACTAGTTATTTGCAACCGCAGCCGGGGAAGGGGGGCTTGGGCTCTCTGCAACCGCCTTTATTGCAGCAGCATAAAAGCACTAAAATTAAAGGTAGCATTCCGCAACCGCAAATTTTATCGGTTATTTTGTTTACGCAGCCGCCGCCGCAACATATTATTAAAAGGATTATTAGCAACCAAAGGTTACAGTTATCGTTTAAAAAACCTAAGCAA
The DNA here is from genome assembly GCA_964482115.1 of uncultured Acidiphilium sp. GTDB lineage: Bacteria > Bacillota > Clostridia > Christensenellales > Borkfalkiaceae > HGM11416. The sequence continues at coordinate 393 of CAYZWD010000107.1, forward strand.
TTCATTAAATTTCCTCCGTTTAGCAATTTATTTTTTTTGCTTTCATTACATAATACGCTTAACCCCCTCCGAGTTGTTCCGCTTTTTAAAAAATAAAAACGAATAAGTTAGATTAAAACCTATAAGTTAAAAACCTTAAATAAAACCTTAAAAAGCGCGGCGTAATCGATTATTAGCAAAAAAAAGCGCGGCGTAATCGGCTATTAACGGTTAAAAGGTTGCATTTATTTTAAAAATGGGCTAAAATATTAACGGCTTAGCGGATAAAAGCGCGTTTTGCGGATACGGCTTGCCGATTCGACGGGCGCTTTAAAAAAGAAGTTTTTTCCGTTAAAAAAGGAATTGTTTTTTTAACCGCGAGGCTAATAAAAACTACGGCTATCCAAAGTGAAGCCGATTGGAGTAATTTTATGCGTTTCAATTCAAAGTCGGTTGCGTTTTACGGCGTTGCCGCGGCACTTTTATTCGTCGTATTGCTCGTCGAAACGTTCGTGCTCGATTTATTTTTGCCTATAGCGCCGCCCGCGGCGCTTTCGTTGCCGCTGGCGTTTTCGCTTTCTATGTTCGGCAAAAACAAAACCGCGCTTTTCGGCGGAACGGCGCTAGGAGTTTGTTCGTTCGTCGTCGCGCTTATTTTGGCTAATCCCATATTTATAAACCCGCTTATATCGGTTTTGCCGCGCATGCTTTGCGGGGTTTTAGCGGCGTTCGTATATTCGCTTTTAATAAAACTGCTTAACGGCAAGCGTTATGCAAGCCACGTTGCCGCGTCCGTAGGCGGGGCGGTAGGCGTGCTGTTTAATACGGTTAGCGTAATTTTTATGATGTACGTATTTGACGCAAGCGCGCTTAGCGATATTTTTTCAACTATTATATCGATAAACTTTTTAGTCGAAATAGTAAGCGCTATTATTTTATCGCCCGTTTTTTGCGAAATTTTAAATAAGAACGTAAAAATTTTTGCTGAAAAAAGCGAAGAGTAATTTTTTAAGATTATAAAAATTAAAACTAAAAAAATCAAGACCGTTAAAACTCGAAAAAAAGAAATAAAAATAGAAAATAGGATTACGGCTGCGATTTTAATATGCGCGCCGAACGAATGCTCGCGGGGGCGGGCTTAGCGGCGGCGTTCGGCGGCGCTAACGATTTAGGGCTTAGCGGCGGCGTTCGGCGGCGCTAACGATTTAGGGCTTAGCGGCGCGGCGTTCGGCGAGTTTTCGGACAAAACGGAATACAATTTTACTAAAAAACTATAAACAACCCAAAAGGCGGGCTTAAAAATGATTTTATGCATAGATATAGGCAACACCAACGTAAAATTCGGAATATACGAGGGCGATAAGCTAACGGCGACTTTCCGCGTGGCTTCGAAAAGGAGTTCCACGTCGGACGAATACGGTGTTTTAGTGCGCGATTTGTTCAGCGCCGCGGGGCTAGACAGTTCTAAGCTAGAGGGCATAATAATGTCTTCGGTAATACCGCAACTCAACTATACCATGGCGCACATGTGCGAGGCGTATTTCGGGTTTAAACCGATAAGCGTAGAGGCGGGGCTTAAAACGGGCATTAACGTTAAGGTAGATAACCCGCGCGAAGTGGGTGCGGACCGCATAGTTAACAGCGTTGCGGCGTATAAAAAATACGGCGGCAAGTCGCCCGTTATCTGCATAGATTTCGGCACGGCAACCACGATAAACGTAATTACCGAAAAAGGCGAACTTATAGGCGGCGTTATCGCTCCGGGCATAAAAAGCTCGCTCGATTCGCTTGTGAACGGCACGGCTAAATTGCCTAATATAGAGCTGGAATTACCCAAAACCGTTATTTGTAAAGATACGATAACCAACATGCAAGCGGGGCTGTTATACGGCTTTGCGGGGCTGGTTGAATATCTCGTTAAAAAAACCAAGGCGGAGCTTAAAAACCAAAACGCCGTCGTCGTGGCTACGGGCGGGCTGGGCTCGGTTATAGCCGAAGAGGCTAAGTGCATAGACTACGCGGATAGAACGCTCACCTTAGAGGGGCTTAAAATTTTATACGATTTAAACAAACAATAAGCGAATAATATAGGCGAACGCCGCAAATTATAGCGCGAAAAAGAAAACTGAAATATCGAGTATGACTAAAAAAGTAAAAATAGGCGGGTTGCTAATAGGCGGGGGCGAAAAAATAGCCGTTCAGTCTATGTGCAATATAAAAACCGAGCGGTATAGCGAGGTAATAGAACAAATTAAGCGGTTAGAGGCGCTCGGGTGCGATATAATTCGCGTTTCGGTTAAAGACGAAGCCGACGCGCTCGCTATAAAAAAAATTAAAGACGGCATAAAAATTCCGTTGGTGGCGGATATACATTTCGATTATCGGCTAGCCGTGCGCGCGGTTGAATCGGGGGCGGATAAGGTGCGCATAAATCCCGGTAATATCGGGCTGGAAAGCGGGGTTGAAACGCTCGCCAAGGCGCTTAAATACAGCGGCGCGGCGTGCAGAGTGGGTTCTAACAGCGGCAGCGTAGAAAAAAAGTTCGCTTTAAAATACGGTAAAAACGAAATTTCGCTTGCCGAAAGCGCGCTCGAAAAAGTTGCAATGCTCGAAAAATACGGGTTTTACGACATAGTTATTTCGGCAAAGGCGTCGTCCGTTCCGCTAACCGTAAAAACTTATAAATATTTGAGCGAAAAAACTAATTATCCCTTGCACGTAGGCGTTACCGAGGCGGGAACTTTGAGTTCGGGCATAATAAAGGGCAGCGCGGGTATAGGCGCGCTTTTGCTCGACGGTATAGGCGATACGTTGCGCTATTCGCTTTCCGCTCCGCCCGAAGAAGAGGTTAAGGCGGGCGTTAAATTACTGCGCGCCGTCGGGCTGGATACCGAGTTTGCCGAGGTTATAGCTTGCCCCACGTGCGGCAGAACCGAATACGACTGCATGGGGCTAGCCGCCCGAGTGGAAGAATACGTTGCCGCCGTAAAAACTCCGCTAAAAATAGCGGTTATGGGGTGCGTGGTCAACGGCCCGGGCGAGGCTAAAGATTGCGATATCGGCATAGCCGGTAACGGAGAAAAATGCGTTATTTTTAAAAAGGGCGAAGTTTATAAATCCGTGCCCGCTCGCCAAGCCGAAAGCGAATTTTTAAAGGAAATCGACAGCGTTTTAAAGGAGCGTAATGACTGAATTTATTAAAAAACTGTGCGCAAAAAGCGAGGTATATTCTTGCGTTAAGCTAAACAGCGCAGAATATTACCGCGGCGGGCGCGCGCTTTTGGTTAAACTTATAAGCTCGCGCGGGCTTACCGCCGCCGACGAAAAAATCATAGCCGAACTTATTCGCGCGGAACTGCCGTTTGCCAACGTTTCGGTCAGCGTGAAAAAAAGTTTGTGCGACGAAGATATCGCAAAAAAAGCCGTGTTCGACTTCGTTTGCGCTAAATACCCCTCCGTTCGCGGTAGCTTTTTTATTAGCGACGTCAACGCAAGCGTGCAAAAAAACGCCGCGGGTGAAAACTCTGTTAGCGTTGAAATATGCGCGGAGGAGCAAACGTGCAAGCATTTAAGCGGAGAGGGTTTTTTTGCCGCGCTTGAAAGCTATTTAGACAAAAATTTTTGCGAAAGTTTTTCGTTTAAGTTTTCGCCGCGCGCCGACGAGGACGACTCCGATTTACTCAAAGAACCCGAGGTCGACGTCGCCCGAATAGAGGCTATACCTCTGCGTAAATTCAAGGTGGCGGACGTAACCAGACTTTTCGATAACAACGACGAAGAAGAGGTCGTTTATATAGAAGACGCCGCTTCGCTTACCGGCGACGTGGTTATTGCGGGGCGTGTGAGTTCTATTCGCGAGCGCGAAACCAAAAACGGCAAGCCCTTTTATATTATCGAGCTAGACGACGGAACGGGCAAAATGTCCGGCACGATTTTTTCTACCAAAGAAATAATTAAAAA
>CAYZWD010000108.1:0-4278 GCA_964482115.1 uncultured Acidiphilium sp.
AAATGTGGGGGTGCGCGGCAGTTACTCCTTCTTACGAATTCGAGCATATTCCCGCAATCGACTGTTTGCTCCGTTACGATACGCCGTTGCTTTCTTCTAAGCAAGTGGGCAGCGCCGCCTCGCAACTAGGAAAAAAACTAGTGCTTACCGAAAGTTTTGCGTGTTCCGGGCACGACGTTACCCCCGAAGAACTTAAAAATATAGCCGAAATTCAATATTTTAACGGCGTTAACAAAACGTGCCAGCATCTATATCCGTATTCTTTGGCGGGGCAGGGCAAAACCGATCATCCGCCCGTATTCTCGCCGCAGTCTAATTGGTTCGAGGGCTTTAAGCAGTTCAACGATTATTTTACGCGGCTGGGCTATATCGTTTCCAACACGCAAGAAGTTTGCGACGTTGCCGTGCTAAGCCCCATGCGCGATATTTGGCTAGACTACGTTAGGGCTGAAGACTATCAAAGCGTAAAGCAAACCGAAACGGATTTTAACGCGCTTTTATCTGATTTGCGCCGCTTCGGCGTTACTTATCAGATTATCGACGAAAGCATTTTAGCCCGCCACGGTAAAGCTGAGGGCAATAAACTGCGCGTGGGAAATATGCTTTATAACAAAATAATCGTGCCTAAAATGCGCACTGTTTCAGCGCAAACCGCTAAAATTTTAAAGCAATACGGCGGAAAACTGTGCGTTTTAGGGGATATCGGATTTATAGGCGGCGTTAGGGCGCAAGTCGGGCTAAAAAGCAACCTTACTCTTGCCGAAATTAAAAATTCGGCGGCGGTTAAGTTTTTTACCGATAGCGATAATTGCTTTATCACGGCAAGGTCGGGCGAGCTAGGCGATTTTATTTTCGTTAAAAACTCGTCGCTAACTGAGCCCGCAACCCTTAAATTCGAACGCGTTGCCGAAAATTATTCGGCTCTCAACTTGCAAAATCTTACTTTTGGCGATATTACTAACGATATAACCTTGCAACGTTGCGGCAGCTTGGTATTGGTTAAAAATTCAACCGCCGCAGTTTATAACAAAACGCGCTCGGTTCAAAACGTAACGGCTGATTTTTGCGTTAGCGGCGTTAGCGATAACTTTTTGGTTTGCGATTACGCCTCGTTTAGCTATAACGGAGTGGATTACTCGCCTACAATGCCCGTACCCGAACTGTTCGAACGCTTGCTCAGGGCAGATTACGTCGGCAAACTGTTTATAAAACACGAGTTTAACGTTAGTCAAAAAGTAAGCGCTAAACTGGTTATGGAAAAACTTAACCTTACCTCTGCGCAAATAAACGGAGCGGACGTTGCTTTTTTAAAAAGCGCGTTCGATATAAACTTCGTGGAGGCGGACGTTACCCCTTATATAAAAGCGGGCAAAAACGTTTTCGTTTACGGGTTGCAATATTATCAGCACGAGGGAGTGCATTACGCGCTTTTCTCGCCCGAGGTAACCGAAAGCTTGCGCAATTGTTTATATTACGATACACATATTGAAAACGTTTATTTAAAGGGCGATTTTGTCGTAAATAACGATAACTCTCTCGCGCCCGGGCGGGGCTTGCCGGCGTTAAGCTCGCAAAACTATAAAAACGGCTATCCGTTTTTTAAGGGCAGTTTGTTTTTAAACGGCGTTTATAATTACGTGGGCGGCGGAGAGCGCATTCTTTGCCTTTCGGGGCGGTTCGTAACCGCTATAATAAGCTGTAACGGCAAAAAAACCGTTATGGCGCTCGGCACGCAAATTAATATAACCTCGCTTTTATCCGAGGGGAAAAATCAAATTCAAATAGAACTGCGTTCAAGCTTGCGCAATTTGTTCGGTCCGCACCATTACGTCGTCGAAGAACCGCTAGGCGTAGCGCCTTATATGTTCAATATGCGCGGGGATTGGGGGCAAGGCGTCGCTAAAAATTACGTGCCGCAATATAACTGCGTGCCTTTCGGCGTAGACGAAATACGAATTATCAGCGAATACTAATCTAAATAATCGCAAAAACTAGCGGTTAAAAATTATCGGTGCTTGCGCGTTTAATAAAAATTTAGGAAAAATATGAAAAAAGTTACGCTTTTAGGCGATAGTATAAGGCAAATAGGCTACGGAACGCGCGTTCCGCAACTGCTCGGCAGTAATTTCGAGGTGTTTCAGCCCGAAGATAATTGCCGCTTTGCTAAATATACGCTTAGAATGATTTTCGATTACGCCGATAAAATATCCGAAAGCGACGTAATTCATTGGAACAACGGGCTGTGGGACGTGTGTAATTTGTTCGGCGACGGCGCTTTTACTTCGCTTGACGAATACGAAGAGAATATGCTCCGCATTGCCGATTTGCTTTTGAAATTTACGCCGAACGTTATTTTTGCAACCACCACTCCGGTAAAAAGCGGGCACCCGCATAACGATAACGCGCTTATTGCAAAATATAACGCCGCAATCGTGCCTAAGCTAGAACGAAAGGGTATTGTTATCAACGATTTGTTTTCGCTGGTTTACGACCGCCGAGAAGAGCTTATCCGTGCGGACGACTTAATTCATTTAAACGAAGAGGGCGTTGAGCTGTGCGCGGCACGCGTTGCCGAAGTTATTAAAAACGCCGTTAAATAGTTAAAAACCGTTATATCCGCCGCCGCGCTTTTTAACGGATAAAAAGCGCGCTAAAATTTGCGAAAGTGCCGTTAATCGACCTATATGCGGGCTTTTTGTAAAATAAATTAATAAAAAAACAATAATAAACGCATAAAAACACGGCGTTTTTGCCTGCGGATTTACGCGTTTTTTTACTTCGCGTTTTTTGCGTTTACGTTTTTTCGCGCTTTAATAATTCGGCTTATTATTTTTAGTATTAAGGTTTTTATTCGCTTGACAATAAAACAGCGTTTTCTATATAATAAAATTACATCAGTAACGCAACATGGCGTTTTTTTTGTTGAATTCGTTAAAACGGTAAAAAGTAAAACGATTGCGAAAGTAAAAATTAGTAAAGAAAAAAATTGCTAAAACGAAAAAACGATAAAAATAATAGTTAAAAGAGGTTTAAATTATGCCACGGAGTTTTATGTTTACAAAAGAGCAAATATTGCAAGCCGCAGTTGCCGTAGCGCGCGAAAAAGGCTTTTCAGCCGTTACGGCACGCGGGGTAGGTGCAAAGTTGGGCACGTCGTCGCGCCCGATATTCAGTTATTATAAGAGCATGACGGAACTGCAAAACGACGTTATCGCCGCCGCAAGCGAAATGCATTTAAACTATGCTAAGCAAGACATGGCTAGCGGCAAATATCCGCCGTATAAGGCTAGCGGTATGGCGTATATTCGTTTCGCGCGCGAGGAAAAAGAGTTGTTTAAAGTGCTTTTTATGCGCGATACGGTTGGTAAGCCAAAAGAAAAGCTTATCGAAGAGCAAGAAATCGTTTCCGAACTTATTTGTAAGCAAGTTAACGTAACTAAAGAGCAAGCAAAGCTGTTTTATTTAGAAATGTGGACGTATGTTCACGGAATAGCAGCTATGATAGTAACCGATTTATTCGATTGGAGCGAAGACCTTGCAAGTCAATCGCTTACGGATATGTATCAAGGCTTAAAATACAAATACGAAAACAAAAACAAAGCATAAATTTAACTAAACTCGTCGGCAAACGTTTTGCGCGCTAAAAAATCGGGGCGTAAAGCCTAAAAAAAGCGCAAAGCTTAAAAAGCTTGGAAAGTTTCAAAAAACAGCGGGTAATAATCGGCACAATAAAAACAACGAAAAAACAAACCGCGGATTCGCTAAAAAACGAATTCGCGGTTTGTTTTGCAAAACGAATTGCCATATTTTAAAAGGAGACTAAGTGTGTTCTTATTTATTATTTATAGCCCGTTTTAGGGTGTTATTAGGCGCTAATATGAGTTATTAGGCGTATTAGGCTGTTAGGCGTTAGCGATTGCCTCTTTATAAGCGCTAATAACTCTGCTTACTAATTCGTTGCGCGCCTCGGCGTTAACGGGGTGGGCAACGTCTTTATATTCGCCGCTAGGGATTTTGCGCGAGGGCATTGCGATAAAAACGTCGTTCTCGCCGGCTAAAATTTTAACGTCGTGAATAACTATTGCCTCGTCAATAGTAACTGAGGCAACCGCTTTAAGCTTACTGTCGCCTGGTACTAAACGAATTCTTACGTCTGAAATGTTCATTTTTTTACCACCTTATCTAAAGTTTTGCGCGCTATTTTTTTTTGTAGCTCGTAGTTTTTTTAATTTGCCACAAGGTATACTGCGCGCGTTTTATACCTATATAATACTATAT
>CAYZWD010000109.1:0-4269 GCA_964482115.1 uncultured Acidiphilium sp.
TAATATGAAGGATTGCCCGTTTTTTCAAACATTTTCCAAGCAAGCTTTTCGGGCGGCTCCGCGCGTTTTTTCATAAAACTATTTTGCGCAGCTCTTTTAACTTTTATGCAAACTAAAAATTTTCGTTTTACGCAAAGTAAAAAAATTAAGAAAATCTTTAAAAAATTTTTTAAAAAACTCAGTTAAAATTTTCTTCCGAATAGCCGTATTCGCGAAGCCTGTCCGGTCGGTCGCGCCAATCGTCTTTAACCTTAACGTACGTTTCTAAATAGACCTTAGCGCCCAAAAACTTTTGCATGCCCTCGCGCGCAAAGGCAGAAACTTCTTTTATGGCTTTGCCCTGCTTGCCTATAAGTATAGCCTTGTGGTTTTGCTTTTCGCAAATAATATCGACGCTTACGTAATAAGCGCCGCTATCTCTGCGGGTGAATTCGTTTACGATAACCGCAACGCCGTGCGGAATTTCTTTATCGAACTTCAACAAAATTTTCTCGCGCATGATTTCGCCGAGCATAAACTTTTCGCTTTTATCGGATATTACGTCTTGCGGGAAAATCGGTTCGGATTCGGGCAAGCGCCCCTTAATTATATCCAGCAAAAGTTTTACGTTTTTGCCCGTGCGCGCGGATATAGCGGTTACGTCCGTTACGCCCTCTACCTCACCAAGCTCTGAAACGGCGGTAAAAATGCACTTTTCGGGCATAATATCGGTTTTCGTAAAAGCTATCACAGCCGGGATTTTGCGCCCCGCAAAGCGCTTTATTAGCGACTTATCCTCTTCGCGAAAACCCTCGTGCGCGTCGACTAATATCAAAATAAGGTCAACGTCCTTAGCGGCGTTTTCGGTTGCGCGCTGCATTCTGTCGTTAAGTAAGCTGTCCGCCTTGTAAACGCCGGGCGTATCTTCAAACACGATTTGCACGCCCTCCGCGTTGTAAATTGCCAAAATTCTATCACGCGTGGTTTGCGGCTTTGGCGAAACTATGCTAACCTTTTCGCCCACGATTACGTTTATTAAGGTAGATTTGCCCGCGTTAGCCCGCCCAACGACGGCTACTCTTCCGCTTTTCATATGTTTTTTCTCCGTTAAGGTGTAAATTTAACCGCGGGGGATACCCGCTTTTTCAAGCGTTTTTTCTTCCATTTCGCGCATTTCGGCTTTATCTTCGTCCGTCATATGGTCGTAGCCGAAAAGGTGCATAACGCCGTGCACCGTTAAATAAGCGATTTCGCGCTCTACGCCGTGCCCGTATTCGGAGGCTTGCTGCTCGGCACGCTTAGTGCAAATCATTATTGATCCCATAAAAACCCTGCCCGTTTCGGGGTCTACGTCGAACGGATAGTTTTGTTTTTTAACTATTTCGCCCGCGGTAACGCCCGCCGCAGGGAAAGATAAAACGTCGGTAACGGCGTCGATATTACGGGTTTCGTTATTTACCCGCCTAATTTCATCTTCATCGCAAAAACAAAGCTCTACTAAAAGATTTACGCGTTGTTTTAGCGTTTTATACGCCGCCGCGGCTATTAAATTTAAGTCGATTTTTTCGCACGGTTGCTCGCACAAAATAAGCATGTCGGGCATAATTTTATCTCCTACAATCGGTTATTTTTCGGTTTTTTCGGTTTTTTCGTCCGCGTCGAACGAAGCGCCCGTAATTTTAGTTTTTGCTATTTTAACGTTGGGATATTTAATTCTGTCGTGGTAAACGCCGCCTAGACTTTGCGAAATGGTGCTTTTGATTATGTTAATATCTTTCATGGTCAAGTCGCACTCGGTAAACTGCCCCAAGTTCATGCGCTCTTCGATAATGGCGCAAACCATTTCGTCAACCTTTTTTTGCGAGCGGTCCGGCAAAGCGCGCACGGCTGCCTCGCACCCGTCGCAAATCATTATGATAGCGGCGATTTTGCTTTGCGGCTTAGGCCCGGCGTATGAAAAGTCCGCGATATCGAGGTCGCCCTCGGTGTATTTTTTTGCCTTGAAATAGAAATATTTAATGGGCAACGTGCCGTGATGTTCGCGGGCTACGTCGGAAAGGATTTGCGGCAAGTGATACTTTTTAATAAGCTCGTAGCCGTCGCGCGCGTGGGCGCGAATAATATCGGTTGAAAGTTCGGGCGATAACTCGTTATGCGGGTTATAACCCGTTTGGTTTTCGGTAAAATATTCGGGTTGTTTGAGCTTGCCTATATCGTGATAGAACGCCGCGGCACGGGCAAGCAACGGGCTTTCGCCTATAGCCGCCGCGCACGATTCGGCTAAAGTTGAAACCGTTAGCGAGTGATTGTAAGTGCCCGGAGCTTTTTCACGCAAAAGGTGGATTAGTTTTGATTTTTGGTCAGTTATTTCAGAAAGCCTATAATCGGTAACCACGTTAAACGCGTATTCGAAAAACGGTAACATCCCCATCATTAGAATTACCGAAAGCATGCCCGAAGTAAACCCGTAAACAGCGTATTCTAAAATTTTATCTACCTGATTTATTTCCATGCAAAGCGTGCAAATAATTACGGGCACGGAGATGTAAATGCCCCTAAAAAACACCTTGATTCGCGAGCTTACGTTGCTTATGAGGTATATCGCCAGCATACCCGTCGCAAGCCCTATAATCATGGTAGAATACGCGGGTTTATTGTTTATGCCTACGGTTACGTCCGCAAAGCTGTCTATCATAAACATTATCATGCAAAAGGTAATGTTCATAATTATCGCCGAGCGGCGGTTTATTAAAAGCAATACGAGCAACGCGCAAAGCGCCATCGGGCGGGCGTATAACGAGTGCGGATGATTAAACCGCCCCACCGCGTAAGAAATTACTATTGAAAGCTCTAGCACCAAAAACACCATAAATACGTTTTTGCCGCTTTTTAAAAAGTCTTTAAACTCGAAATAGAAATAAAGATATACCATCGCGAGCAAGAACATTACCGCTAAAATAACGTAAATAAACGTGAACGTTTTATCGGATTGTTCAAACAACTTCATTGCCGAACTAAATCCGCCCACGTTTATTATTACCGCAACGAAAAAAAGTAGCGATATAATTATTGCGTGAACGAAAAATTGCAATATGGTTTTTACGTAGTCCGAAGCACTCCACGGCTGCGTTACGCGTGATTTAAAAATCATAATTTTTATCCTTTTGCGTTTTTATTTTTGTTTTTTTATTGTTTTATTATTGAAAAACCGCTTTTCTTTTAGTAATTAGCACCTAAAAAAACAATGCTAATTAAAAAGCAAATTTTATTGATTACCGTGTTTTTTCTCGTCGTCCGCATAAGCTTTGATTATGCGCATAACCAGCGGGTGGCGCACCACGTCTTTATGGGTAAGCTCGATAACGGCAATGCCGTCTATCCCCCGCAAAACCGAAACGGCGTGCTTTAACCCGCTTTTTTTGCCGTCCGGTAAGTCGATTTGAGTAACGTCGCCGGTGATTACCATTCGGCTGCCTTCGCCCATTCGGGTTAAGAACATTTTCATTTGCTCTTTGGTGGTGTTTTGCGCCTCGTCTAGAATAATAAACGCGTTAGAAAGCGTTCTGCCACGCATATACGCGAGCGGCGCGATTTCTATACTGCCGCGTTCAAGCAATTTTTGATACGCCTCTAGCCCGAACATTTCCGAAAGCGCGTCGTAAAGCGGGCGCAAATACGGGTCTACCTTAGACTGCAAGTCCCCGGGTAAAAAGCCCAAACGCTCGCCCGCCTCAACCGCGGGGCGAGTTAAAATAATTTTGTCGATTTCTTTATTTTTATAAGCCGAAACCGCCATTGCCACCGCAAGATAGGTTTTACCCGTGCCCGCAGGACCTACCGCAAACGTTACGGTATTTTTTTTGATTGCATCTACGTAATTTTTTTGCCCGAGCGTTTTGTATTTTATTTGCTTGCCGCGCGAAGTTACCGCTATAACGCCGCTCATAATTTTTTCGATGTCGCCGTCGTAGCCATCTTTGGCAAGCTCTATGCAATAAATAATTCTGCTTTTATCGAGCGGCTCGTGCCGAGCGATTATATCTAAAAGCTTTAAAATTACCCGCTTCGCTACGTCTACCCCCGCGCTATCGCCCGAAAGTTTTATTCCGTTTTGCTCAACCCTAGCTTCAACGCCCGTTTCGCTGGAAATAATACTCAAATTCTCGTCGAACGAGCCGAGCAAAACCGATAAATCCGACGCCGAACTAACGGGTACGGTTTCTACGTGTTTTTCCAAAAAAATCTCTCCTTAAGTATAAACGCAACCGTATAAACAATCGCGTAAAAAAT
>CAYZWD010000110.1:0-4260 GCA_964482115.1 uncultured Acidiphilium sp.
GATAGTGGGGTGAACGCCGTCGAACAAATAAAGCGAAGTATCGCGCCCTTCGGCGGCTTTATCGAAGCTTTCTTGCAAGGGTAAAAAGCTTAAATTATATTCGCTAGCAAGCTTTTTAACTACTTTTGCGTATTCTTTGCATTGAGCGAATTTTTCATAAGCCTCTCCGCTAGTTTCAACGCCCTCTAAAAAGAACGGCTCTATTAGCATAATTTTTACGTCGGGCAATTTTTTAAGCGTTTCTTCGATAAGCATGCGGTAAACTTTTTCGTATCTGTCGATATCTATGCCGGAACCGAACATAAGCTCGTGCCAAATATCGTTTATACCTATTAAAATGCTTATAAAATCGGGCTTATGATTCCAAACATCCTCTTTAACGCGGGCGTATAAATCGACCACTCTGTTGCCGCTTATGCCGCGATTGATAACCACGTTGTTTTGCGGATCGCGCGAAATAAGCTCCGAAGCCACGTCGCGCGCGTAGCCTATGCCGTAACTTCTGTAATCGCCAACTTCAACTTGGCGGTTGCGCTCCATATCGGTTATAGAGTCGCCGAATAGTAAAACTCTCATAATAACACCTCTTTTATTATTTTAATTTTTTGCTTCAATATATTCGCAAACCACTTCGTGCACCGTTCCGCTTTTTTCCGACGGCAAAATTTCAACTTCTTTTCCGTTGCAAACCACGCGGTTTTTATCAGATTTTTTATAAGTAATATTATAAACGTTGCCGCGGAACACGCGCGTTACTCTTGTGCCGCTCCAGCCCTCGGGCAAGCACGGATTAAGGGTTAATCCGTTTTCTTGCGGGCGCAAACCGCAAATATATTCGGTTACACCGCGATACAGCCACCCAGCCGTGCCCGTTATCCAGCTAGCGGGCGCAAAACCTTTAAGCGCCTCGTTTTCAACACCGATATACATATTGCTAACGGCGTAAGGCTCTACCCCGCTGTTTGAGTTTTTGGGGTTATCGCACGAAATCATTTTTAAAGTTTTATACGCGCTATTCCCGCGCCCTAGCAAGCAATCGGCAACTATTTTGAACGCCACGCCGTGGTTATAAACGCCGCCGTTTTCAATAAGCCCGGGTTTAAAATAAGTTACCCTACCCAAGTCTTCCTCGCCTTCGTAATAGCTAGGATAACATTGCATATACCCGAAATCGCATTTTAATGTTTTTTCGGTCACGTCCATTACGGAGTTTAAAACCGCGGGCTCGTCGATATCGGCTAAAACAGCCCACGTTTGAGGGTTTAAATACGTTCTTTCTTTATCGCCTACGCGCTTGCCGCTATCGCTCACGCCGTAAACGTAATGCTCGCCGTTAAAGCCGTGCTTTTTAATAGCCGCTTTAAGCTCGCTCTTTTTAGCCTCGTATTTATCGACAAGCGCGCCATGCCCGCCCGCGATTTTTAATATTTGCTGCGTTTCGGTTATAGCTTTTACCGTAGCTATGCTTAGCCACACGCTTTCGCCCTTTCCCAAAACGCCGGCGTTATTCATGCTGTCGTTCCAGTCGCCGCCGCGCCATAATATTAAATTATGCTCGCCCCGCGAATTTAAAAGATAATCTATAGCCGCCAAAACGTGTTCTAAAACGCTATCTTTGCGAGTTCCCGCCTCGTACGGCTCGAAAATATTAGCGTCCGCAAGAGAAGCCTTTGCGTAGCTATCGCCCTTTAAATAGGGCACTACTTCGCTTAGCAACGATAAATCGCCGCTTTCGGTTAAATACGCCAAAACCGCGCCCGGTATCCACGCCCCGCCGTCGTTATACGGATAATAAAAGCTAGGCTCGAACATTCGAATGGGGTTGCCGTCTTCGAACTGATATTTTAGCGCGTGCAAAATGCGTTTTTTTGCCAAAGGCGCGTCTAGCGAAACGAATGCGGTTATATCTTGCATTACGTCGCGGAAGCCCTTGCCGTAAACCCTGCCCCACGTTTTTCCGAGTGAAATTTGCCTTTTTAACCAAACGTTGATTTGCGCGTTTAAATATTCGTCCGGCGAATTTAGCGTGAATACGTCTGAATATTCGGCGTTTAAAGCGCGTTGGCGTTCGACTATTTTATCGAAAGCCTCAACGCTTAAAAATCGTTCGTTTATTTTTTCGCAAGATTGCAAATCGCTTGCGGCAAACGCCGTAAACGCGTTTTCGAAACTTTCGCCGGGGGCAAGCGTTACGTCGAATTGCATTACCGCCATATACGTATCCCACGTGTAGTTCTTGCTTGAAAGCTTTTCGTTTTTAAGCCCCGCGGGGTTATTTAAACTGCCGTATCTACCGGTAAACTCGCTTTGATTAGTTTCGTAAGCCACGGGCTGTTTTTCGCTGCCTACGCAAATAAGCGTGAGCGGGTTAGATAAATGAAACCCCTCGTGGTGAAAAACCAAACCGCTTGCTTTTTTAGAATATTCCGCAAAGTTATACGCCTGATGCCACGAAAGATCGGGCTTAGGTTGCAAACAAAAATACAACGAAAGCTCCTTTTTTTGGTCGCTTAAGTTGTTTACGGTCAGCTTAAAAGCGGTTAGATTGCCGTTATCGGGCATCGTTATACCTAGCTCGGTGCGAACGCCGCCGTATTGAGAAATAACCGCGTGGTACCCTAGCCCCACGCGCGCTTCGAACCGTTCGAAATTAAGTCCGCCGTAGTTGCGGTTGGCGCAATAAACTTCGCCGCTCGTTTTATCTTTTACGTAAACGTTTCTAACGCCGTCTTCGACCATGCGTTTTTCGTTACCCGATAAAACCCACGAATTGCCGTTGCCGAACTGATCGCAACAGCACATAGCCTCTTCGTTCCACAAATAGTTGAGCCACGGTCTGCGCGGAAACATATCCGTTATAACGTATTCGTTGTTTTCGTTATCGAAATACCCGCCGCCGACGGCAACTTTTTTTTGCTCGTTTTTCATAATTTTTCTCCGATATTTTTTACGCTTAGCCCCAAAAAGAGCCAAAGCTATGAAGTTTTAATAAAGCCAAACTTGTAAAATCGGCGTTAAACTCAGTTATAATACGCCAACTTAACGCCAACTTAGCCTTGCGAATTTTTTAAAAGTTTTATAGCCTCTTTGCGGCTAGGCGCACCGAAAACGGCGCTGCCCGCCACCGCTATATCCGCCCCCGCCGCAGTTACCTCGGCAATCGTTTCGGCGTTAATTCCGCCGTCCACCTCGATTAAAATTTGTTTGTTTAAATCGGAAATAACGCTTGCCGCCTCAGCAATTTTTGCGGTCGTTTCGGGTATGTATTTTTGCCCGCCGAACCCCGGATAAACGCTCATAAGCAAAAGCATATCGCATAGCGAAAGCTCGTTTTTAACGGCGGAAAGAGGCACGTCGGGATTGATTGCCAGCCCGCTTTTTACGCCCGCCGCGTTTATTTGCTTTAAGGTATCTAAAAGTTTTTCGCCGCACGCTTTATAATGCACCGATATTATATCCGCACCCGCCTTAGCAAACTGCTCTACGTAACGCCACGGCTCGGCTATCATAAGGTGCACGTCTAGCGGAAGATCGGTGTGTTTTTTTATATCGGCTATCATTTTTATACCGAACGTTATATTCGGCACGAAAACTCCGTCCATTACGTCGCAATGCACTAGGTCTGCGCCCGCCGTTTTTAGCGACGCTACTTCCTCGCCCATTTTTGAAAAGTCTGCCGAAAGTATAGAAGGAGCTATTTTTATAATTTTATTTTTCATATCTGTTATTCTCCGTTTTAATAAGCGAATATACGGTTTTATATCGCTCGTATCGCGCTAATGAAATTTCGCCGCGCGCCGCCGCTAACGCAACAGCGCAATCGGGTTCGCCCGTGTGGGTGCAATCGCAAAACTTGCACTTGCCTAAATATTTTTCGTACGGCGGAAAGTTGGCGTAAACGTGTTCGAGAGGCACGTCCGCCGCGTATTCCGAAAACCCGGGGGTGTCGAAAACCGCAAGCCCACCGCCCGTTATAATGCGTGAAAAAGTGGTCGTATGCCTGCCGCGGTTAAGTTTGTCCGAAAGCTCGCCCGTTTTAAAATCAGTGCCGAACAGCGCGTTGACCAACGTCGTTTTTCCTACCGCCGACTGCCCCGCCAAAACCGCGCTTTTGTTTTTTAAAAACTCGCCGAGTTCGCTAAGCCCTTCGCCCGTTTTTGCCGAAACGCAAAAAATATTTTTTACCGCCTCGCCGTATTCGCGGGTAACTTGCTCGCAAAGTTTTTTAGAAGCCTCGGTATCGCCCTTGGTTATTATAAG
>CAYZWD010000111.1:0-4245 GCA_964482115.1 uncultured Acidiphilium sp.
GCAAGTTATTTGCTCGGACGGCACGGTCGATTTAATAAACCCCAACTTATAACTCGAACAATCCACTCTATTTATTGATTTACAAAACCGTAACAAACATATAACAAAAGCCCGCCTATGTGCCGTTAATCGACCTATAGGCGGGTTTAATAGTTTTTAGTTTTGTTGATTTAAGCTTTAATCGTCGGCTTATAAACAGTCGCCCGCTTTGCCGGCGCAGCCTAAAACGTTAATAAGTTTATGGCGAACCATTTCTTTAACGTTTGCTCTTGCGGGTTTTAAATATTCGCGCGGGTCGAACTTAGATGGGTTTTCCGCAAAGAATTTCCTAACCGTTCCGGTTAAAGCTAATCTTATATCGGAGTCGATATTGATTTTGCAAACCGAAAGTTGAGCGGCGTGGCGAAGTTCTTCTTCGGGTACGCCGATAGCGTCGGGCATCTTGCCGCCGAATTCATTAATCATTTTTACGTAGTCTTGCGGAACGGAAGAAGAACCGTGTAAAACGATGGGGAAGTTTGGCAAGCGCTTAGAAACTTCTTCTAAAATATCAAAGCGGAGTGCGGGGGGCACTAAAATGCCTTGGGCGTTTCTGGTGCATTGTTCGGGTTTGAACTTATAAGCTCCGTGCGAAGTGCCTATTGCTATGGCAAGCGAGTCAACCCCAGTTTTGGTAACGAACTCTTCAACCTCTTCGGGGCGGGTATAAGATTCGGCGCCGTGTTCAACTTGAACGTCGTCTTCTATTCCGGCAAGCGTTCCTAGTTCGCCTTCAACTACCACGCCGTGGTCGTGCGCGTATTCAACTACTTTGCGGGTAAGCGCTATGTTATCTGCAAAAGAATGCGCCGAACCGTCGATCATAACGGAAGTAAAGCCGCCGTCTATGCAGGCTTTGCAAGTTTCGAAGTCGGGACCATGGTCAAGGTGTAAAGCGATGGGGATTTCGGGGCATTCTAAAACCGCGGCTTCAACCAACTTAACCAAATAGGTGTGGTTAGCGTAGGCGCGCGCGCCCTTAGAAACTTGCAAAATTACGGGTGCTTTTTCTTCGCGGCAAGCTTCGGTTATACCTTGAACTATTTCCATGTTGTTTACGTTGAAAGCGCCCACGGCGAAATTGCCTTTATAAGCTGCCTTAAACATATTTTTTGTTGTTACGAGTGGCATTTTAAGACCTCCGTCTGTTTATAATATTTACGTTATTAAAGTATATACTATTTTAAACACTTTTGCAAGTTTTTTTTGCCGCCTATGCGTTAAAAACCAAAAAACGGATAAAAAAAACGGCTAACGCACGGTTAATAGCTAAATAGCGTTGTAAAACGCTTGCCGTTTTTGCGCTTTTATGCTAAAATTAGCGTGAACGTTAATTAAATCACCCAACCAATGCGGCGTAAGTTTTTTCGCCTCGGCGGGTAAGCGAACTTTTTTTAGCCACCTCGGCTTTCGGTTTTTTTCCGAATTTCGGGCGGGCTGTTTAGTTTTGCTTTTTGGCGGCGCGGTTAAAATAAAACGTTTTTTTCGAGATTTTTATTCGCGCCTTTTTTAAAGTTTAATTGACTTAAATACTAACGTTTTGATATTAAAAAAGGAGGCGGTTAACAATATGAAAATTGGCGTTATAGGAATAGTTATCGAGGGCGATAAAAAAACGGCGGCTGCCGTAAACGCCTTGCTCAGCGAATACGGCGACGTGATTATGGGCAGAATGGGCGTGCCGCACGTGGCTTCGGGCGTTAACGTAATAAGCGTTGCGGTTAAGGCTACGCTAGAGCAAATTTCGGCACTTACCGGTAAGCTAGGCAGGCTTGCGGGCGTAAAAGCTAAGTCTGCCGTGGCAGACGTAACCGTAGACTAAAATAGTGCGAAAGTGCCGATAATCGACCTATAGGCGGTTTTTTCGTTTTTAATTAGCCGTGCTTTAAGTCGAAAATGAAAATTTATAAATAAAAAACCAATGGCGCGCGAAACGTGCCGCGGAAAAGGAGAAAATCATGAAAAAATTAAAAATTCTTATCGTAACGCTTTTAACTCTTACGTTCGCGTTGTTTGCGGCGTGCTCCGATTCGGGCAATTCTTCCCAATCGGGTTCTTCAAACGGCGGAGCACCCGAAGAGCCTAAAAAAACTTATACTTTCGTAGCGCCGGACGGCGCGCCCGCTTTGGCTATGGCTAAGTTTATAAACGACGGCGAAAACTTCGGAATTAACGCAAACTTCAATTATAAAACGGTTGCCGCGTCTAATATAGGCTCGTTTATGATGCAAGGCACGGCGGATTTTATAATAATGCCCGTAAACGCCGCGTCTAAGCTTTACAAAGCGCAAAGTAGCGACCCGTATAAAATGGCGGCTGTAATTACGCACGGTAATTTATATATATCGTCTAGCGACGGCGTTAGCGATTTAACTTCGCTAAAGGGCAAAGTGGTAGGCGTTATAGGGCGCGGGCTCGTTCCCGATTTAACGTTTAAGGCGATACTTTCGGATAACGGTTTGCTCGGCGACGTGGTTGACGGCGATACCGCTACCGACGGTAAAATTACGCTTAGATATTTCGACGACGCTTCTACTATGCTCCCTTTATTAAAGCAAGGCAGGCTTTCGTGCGGGCTGTTGCCCGAACCCGCGGCAACTAGGCTCGAAACGATTGCTCCCGATAAAACGTGGACTAGAATGGACGTTCAAGAACTTTACGACGAGCAAGCAAAAGCTTATCCGCAAGCCGTTTTAATGGTAAAAAGCAGCGTTTACGCACAAAATAAAGATAAAATAAACGCGTTAGCAGCTTATTTTACCGCTAATACGGAGTGGGTTAAGGCTAACGCCGAACTTGCGGTAAGCGCAATAAGCGGTTCGCTTGAGGAAGGCGTAACGCCTAGCTTAACCGCGGCAAACCTTACCGCCTCCGTCGTTGATAACTGCAAAATTTATTTCGAGGGAGCAAGCGCGGCAAAACAATCGGTAAAAACTTATCTAGATAAGCTTATTTCGGTTAACGAGTCCGCCGCGAAAGCCCCCGCGGACGATTTCTTCGCAGACTAATTTTAGGAAAAATTTAAACTAAAAAAATATAAGAAAGACTTAATAATTAACGGAAAAATAAGCAAAAACCGCTGTAAAACCGTTAAAAACTACTAAAAATCGGGGCAAAAGGCTAAAAATTTAAATAAATGAAAAAGTTTTCTTTAAACACGGCGTTAACGCTAGGCACGCTCGCTTGCATCGTTGTAATATGGTCGGCGGCAAGTTTTGCCGTGGGTAGCGAATATATTTTGCCTAGCGTAAGCCAAACTTTAAGCGCGCTTTTCAAGCTTTTGTCGGGCGGCGAATTTTACCGCGCGTTCTCACTTACTTTGCTAAGGAGCGTTATTGCTTTTTGCATATCGTTTTTTGCAGGGTTCGGGCTTGCGTTTATAAAAAACCGCGTTCCTAAAAGCGGCGGTGTTATCGAACCCGTTATAAGCGTTTTGCGCGCGCTCCCCACCATTGCCGTAATACTTTTGCTGCTATTGTGGACTAATTCTAAAATAGCGCCCGTCGCGGTAACGATGCTAGTGGTGTTGCCCACGTCTTACGCGCACATGCTTTCCGCGTTCGAGGCGATAGACAAAACTTCCGTAGAGGCGGGCAAGGTAGACGGCGCGGGCGGAAAACAAATATTCGCTTTTATTGAATTTCCGCAAATCGCACCCGCGTTTTTTAAGGCTGCGGGGGGAGGATTGTCGCTCAATTTCAAGCTTATGGTCGCGGCGGAAGTGCTCGCGCAAACCGCAAACTCTATGGGGTATATGTTAAGCACGGCAAAAGCGTATTTCGAAATTGCTCAAATGACGGCGCTCGTGTTGTTTTCGGTTGCCGCATGCGTTGTTATCGAGCGGGTTTTTAACGCTATATCCGAAAAAGTCGGTTCATGGCGGTAAGATTTTAATAGAATTAGCCGTTTAAGCGGTAATGCTAACGCGAAAAATAAAAAAACCGTCCTTGCAAACAAAAAACGGCGGGAACTCGAATAAAATCGAATAAAGTCGAAAAAACGCGAAAAACGGAGGGAAATCGAATAAAATCGAATAAAGTCGAAAAATCGCGAAAAACGGCGAAAAATCGCGAAAAAAAGCCAAAACGCCATAAAAAAATTTATAGCTCCGTAAAAAACGAATAAAAACCGCCCGCGCGGATATAATGTTAATTGCGCGCCGAAAAAGGCAAATTTTACCTAAACGGCGCGCGCGGAATATTATAT
>CAYZWD010000112.1:0-4221 GCA_964482115.1 uncultured Acidiphilium sp.
GCCGGAGGGTATGCTCCCGCTTTCGCAAGCTATAATTTACGTTTGCGAAGCTCCTAAGTCGAACGCCACTTACCTTGCCATGGCTAAGGCTGAAGAGGCTGCCAAACAAGTGCGCGACGATACCGTGCCCCCGCATTTGAAAAACAGCGTTTACGCAAGCGAGCACGATAAAGAACTTTCCGCGGGGTATAAATACCCGCATTCTTACGGCGGCTACGTCGAACAGCAATATTTGCCCGATTCGCTTGTCGGCGAGGTGTTTTACGAGCCTACCGATAACGGCTTTGAAAAACAAATTAAAATCATACGCGAACAAAAAAAGCAAAATAGTAAGCAATAATATTGCAAGTAATAACGGCTATTTTTTAGCGCCGATTTTACGTCGGCGCTTTTAGTTTAAGTCGTTTAAAAAAATTAGCGTTTTTTTATATCTGCGGCGTTTTTATCCGAGGAAGTTGTATCTTCGCGTTTAATTTCGCGCGATAGGGCGTTGTGCCGCTTTATTAAATCGAGCATATTTTTTGAAACTTCGCTTTTCTTTTCGCCCGCCAAATTTTTGCCCAGCGATAAATCTATTTTTTCTTTGGGCTGTTTTTTTGCTCTAGGCGCGGTTATTTGCGGGCGTGGCGATAACGCCTCGCCAAATGGGTTGTAAGTTTTTATATAGCTCTTTTCGTTGGCGGGCGCAAGCAAATTAATCGCGATTTTCGCACCGCTTTCCTTTTGTTCGGTTAAATTGCCGCCCGCTAGGTCGTTTCGGTTATCGCCGCTAACCCCGCCGTTGCCGATTGCTCCGCTATTTGCCGAGGCCTTCGCGCCGCCGTTACCGCTTGTTCCGCTATTTGCCGAGGCGTTATTACCGTTTGTGCTAGGCGAACTTTCTGATTTTTTGCCGCTTGCGGCGGCTTGCAATTTTTCGATAAAATCTAAAAAACCTTTGTTTTGCATTGAAACCTCTTAAAAAGTTAATTTTATGCGCGTAACAACCATAAGCGAGCGTAGGTAATCAAACGCCCGTAAACAACCCTAACGCGCCTTAGAAAAAAAGTGCGTTTTGCGCTATTATTCGGTTATTATTCGGTTTTTACCCGCGCGGAAAAAGTTTTTAACCCGCTTTATTAAAATTTATGACGAAAAAAACTTGAAAATAACCGTATGCGCGCAAAAAACGATTGATTATTTTGCGCGTTTGGTATATAATATACGAGTGTATGTTTCAATGGCGTTCTATGCGGGCGCGTTTTGAAACTACCGTTTGGTTGCAAACGCTTAAAAAGCCGCCTAACGGCGAAGGCGTGCGCAGCTAAAAAGCAACCTTTCACTGTTAAGGAGTAAAAAAATGAAAAAAGTACTTACACTTCTCATCGTTTGCGTGTTGTGCGCGGCGACCTTATTCGCAGGGTGCCAATCGACGGGCTATTCCAACGGCCTTAGCGATTTTGGCGGCGAAGTTACCTCTAACGGCGGCTCTGCCGTAGTTAAGGGCAACTACGTTTATTTTATTAACGGCGTCGCCTCGTATACCGATTCTAACGAATACGGTTCGGTAGTTACCGGCAGCTTAGTCAGAATTAAAAAATCGGATTTAGCCGCACCCAAGGGCAAAGCCGAAACCGTTATCCCCTCGCTTTTCGTTGCCGGCGATAAAACCGCGGGCTTTTGGATATTTGGCGACCACGTTTATTACGCTGCGCCCGCTACCGCTAAAAACCAAGCCGGCGTTATCCAAAACAGCAAGCTCGATTTTATTAAAACCTCGCTTTCGGGCGACAAGTCGGTTATTTTGAAAACCGTAGACAGTAACACTACTATTTACCGTTACGTTCAATCCGGCAGTTCGGTATATTTGGTTATGCAAACCGTAAATGCCGACGACGAAACCGTAATTGAGGTTATCGACGCGGAAAGCGGCAAGTCCGTTGCCGTAACCGATAAAATTTCGGCTACGCTTTTCTGCGAAGATAAAGTTTCCACCACTTTCTATTACACCGCTGCCGTTCATAACGATGAGCTCGATCAAGACGAAAAGTATAACGAAATCCGCGCGTTAGAAATAAGCGGCGGCGAAGTTAAAACCAACGTTTTGGTTCTTTCGGGTAAAGGCTCTATCGACGATAAAGATTCGATTTTCGGCATAGAGGGCGCTACCTTTACTCTCGTTAAAGATACCGCTAAAACCCTTTATTTTAAAGCGGAATATCTAGATAAAACCACCACTACCGTCGTAAAATATTACGCGCTCGATAAAGTCGGCGTTAAGGCTGACGATAGCAAGGCAAACGCGAAAAATCTCGTTTCGTTGGCTGAAAACGTAACTTCTACTTTAGCTGAAACGGTTTTCGCATCCACCTCGTTCTTCGTTGATAAAAACACTATCGTTTATCTCGACTCGACTTACGGCATTTTAAAATACGACTATGAAAACACCGATAAAGAAAGCAGTTTCTATCGTTCGGTTCTTTACGTCGATAGCGACGTTTTAGCTTATACTGCTCGCTTTATCGACGGCGACTATTTGTATTTAACCGATTCTTCTTCGTATTATTACCGCATTAACCTCACCGCGCTTTTAAA
This sequence comes from uncultured Acidiphilium sp., assembly GCA_964482115.1. Taxonomy (GTDB): domain Bacteria; phylum Bacillota; class Clostridia; order Christensenellales; family Borkfalkiaceae; genus HGM11416. The sequence continues at coordinate 2,575 of CAYZWD010000112.1, forward strand.
GGGCGAAACGGCTGAGCTTAAAAAGGTAAACGTATTGTCTAACTCTACGGACTGGTATTTGCCCGAAATCGTCGATAACTATATGCTTTCGGTTTATACTTCCGATCCGTACTATTCGTTGGTTTTCGTTTCGGATTTATCTAAAGAACTTACCGACGACGAAATAGATGCTATTCACGACGCCTCGCGTGAGGCTATCGAGGCAAACTATGAACTTTGCGCCTCTGTTATAGATAGCGCTATGAGCGAAAAGTTCGCCGATTATTTGGATAGCACTTACCCCGAAAACTAATTAGTTAGGCGTGAAGAATGCTTTTAACGGCTTAATGAAAGCTTAATAAAGGCTTAATAAATTATAACTAAAACTCGGCTTATAATAAGTGATAAGCCGAGTTTTTTGTTTTGCGTTTTACGGTGAACAAAAATAAAGCCGCCCGAAACGTTATAGTTGCGTACGCGTTTTTGCGGTTTTAGCAATAATAAGACCGCCCGAAGCAGTCGTTTCGGGCGGTCTTTTAATATTAAGTTTTAGTTAAGAGTTTGATTTTAGCGTTTTACCAAACTAGCGAAATATTGCCGCTTTCGTCGAAATGCCAAAAGTTAGCGGGCGTTTCTGGCTGCGTTTCGCAGTAGAAATATTTATTAGCTTTTTCTTAATGACCGCTAGCGGTTTTGCTTGTTAGTTTAGCCCATTCTTCGTTAGGAATTACGGGATTTCTTAATTCAAAGCAGTCTTTAAACGCACCGTGATATAAGCATTTTGTGTTTGAGTTGATTTCGCAAGAAGTAATTTTGTCGTCTTTTGCGTTAATCAAAAGAACGTAAGGATTGTTTTCGTTGCCTAAGTATATCGCGTTGTCGCGTTCGTTATATTGCAGCGCGTCGCAATTTTTAAACACGTTATTGCCTATCGAAGTAACGCCGTTTGGTATGCTAACGTTCGTAATTTCTTTACAGCCCGAAAACGCCGAATTTGCTATCGCCGTAACCGATTTAGAGTTGTAAGTTTCGGGTATAACTACGTCTAGGTCTTTTAAAGTGCTTATGTCTGTTACCGAATAGCTTTCGCCGTCGTCGTTTAGCTTAAAGGCTAAAGACGGTCCGCTCGGTGTCGGGTCGTCTACCGAAGAGCTTGAAGAACTTGCGCCCGAACCGCCTTCCGAACAGCCTGTAAAAAGCATGCGCGGCAAGGGTAATCGTTAAACAAACGGTAAAAAGTCTTATAAAACTTTTCATATTTTGGGATCTTTATCAAATTTAAACTCTTTGGTTTATTTCGTCGGTGATTTTAGCTATAAACTCGTCGAGAGGCATGGTAACGGTTTCGGCTGTATCGCGATTTCTTACCGAAACGGTGCCGTTTTCTTGTTCTTGCTGCCCGATAATAAGCATATAGGGCACGCGGTCTACTACTTGCGCCTCTCTTATCATATATCCGATTTTTTCGTTGCGATCGTCAAGCTCGGTGCGCACTTTAGCCGCGCGTAGCGCTTCGTAGACCTTTTTGCCGTAATCGGCGTATTTTTCGGATACGAGCAATACTTTTGCCTGAGTGGGAGCTAGCCATACGGGGAACTTGCCCGCAAAATGCTCGGTGATAATGCCTATAAAACGCTCTATAGAACCGTAGCAAACGCGATGAACCAT
>CAYZWD010000113.1:0-4202 GCA_964482115.1 uncultured Acidiphilium sp.
CGCGCAGTTAAACAAGCGCATCGTGTTAACCGAGGGCGAAGATTCGCGCGTGGTGCAAGCCGCGGCGGATATTACCGCCCGCAAAATCGCTAGGGTAGTGCTTTTAGGCAATCCCGACGAAATAGCCAAGGCTAATCCGCAAGTGGATTTAAACGGCGTTGAAATAATCGACCCCGCAAAAAGCCCCAAACTTAACGACTACGCTAAGCTTTTATACGAGCTTCGCAAAAACAAAGGTATGACCGAAGATCAAGCCTTAGAAACGGCAAAAGAAAGCACCTATTTCGGCACGCTTATGTTAAAGGCGGGCGACGTAGACGGGCTCGTTTCGGGTGCGTGCCACTCAACGGCAAACACCTTACGCCCCGGGTTGCAAATTATTAAAACCGCGCCCGGCGTGCCCTTAGTTTCTAGTTTCTTTTTAATGATCGCGCCCGAGAGCGGCAATCAATATTGTAAAGACGGAGCTTTCGTATTTTCCGATTGCGGGTTAGAGCCTAACCCCGATTCGGATAAGCTCGCGTATATTGCGGTAGCCGCGGCAAAGAGTGCTAAGGCACTTGCGGGTATAGAGCCTAACGTCGCCATGCTTTCGTTTTCAAGTAAGGGCAGCGCTAAGCATTCGGACGTTGATAAGGTCGTTGCCGCCGTTGCAAAAGCTAAAGAGCTTGCGCCCGAATTCAATATCGACGGCGAACTTCAATTCGACGCGGCGCTCGTTCCGTCTATCGCGGCTAAAAAAGCGCCCGACTCGCCCGTTGCCGGCAAGGCTAACGTGCTTATCTTCCCCGACCTCGACGCGGGCAATATCGGTTATAAAATTGCAGAGCGTTTAGGCGGGTTTACCGCCGTAGGTCCGCTTTGCCAAGGTTTTGCTAAGCCGATGAACGATTTATCGCGCGGGTGCAAATCCGAAGATATAGTTTTGGCTGTGGCTATGACCGCGCTTCAAGCTAATATCGAGTGGTAATTATCGCCAGCCGAGCGGTAATTATCGTCGGACGCGCGGTAATCATTGCCGGACGCGCGGTAATTATCGGCAATAAATATACGTAATAAATTATAGGATAGGAGAAAAAATAATGAAAATACTCGTTATAAACGCGGGCAGCTCTTCGCTTAAATATCAACTTATCGACATGCAAACCGAAAAGGCTATCGCCAAGGGCGGTTGCGAAAGAATAGGGCAAAACGGCGCGTTTTTAAAATTCAAGTTCGGCGGAGATGACGTTGTTATCGAGCGCGATCTTCCCGATCACAAAGCGGCTATTTCGCTAATGCTCGAAATGCTGGTCGACGAAAAATACGGTGCTATCAAATCAATGAACGAAATCGACGCTGTAGGGCACAGAATACTTCACAGCGGCGGCGACTATAACGAATCGGTGCTTATCGACGACGAGGTTTTAAGCGTTTGCAATCGCAACGCGGAACTTGCGCCTCTTCATCAATACGCCAACATTATGGGCGTTGAGGCTTGCCGCGCTATTATGCCGGGCGTTCCGCAAGTGGCGGCGTTCGATACGGCTTTCCATTCGACCATGCCTGAAAAAGCTTATATTTTCGGCTTGCCTTACGAATATTACACGCAATATAAGGTTCGCCGTTACGGCGCGCACGGCACTAGCCACCGCTTTATTTCTGAGGAGGCGGCTAAATATTTAAACGCCGACCTTTCTAACTTTAAGGTTATAACTTGCCACCTCGGCAACGGTTCTTCTATCGCGGCGGTTAAAAACGGCAAGTGCTACGATACTTCTATGAGTTTTACCCCGCTAGGCGGCGTGCCCATGGGTACTCGCACCGGCGACTTAGACCCCGCTATTTTAGAATACCTCGGCACTAAGCTTAACGTCGGGCTAGAAGAACTTTTAAAAATTTGCAACAAGAAATCGGGCGTTTTGGGTGTTAGCGGCGTAGGTAGCGACTTCCGCGACCTCACCGCCGCCGCAAAGGACGGCAATCACCGCGCGGCGCTTGCCCTCGATATATTCAAATATTCTTGCAAAAAATACGTCGGCGCTTACGCCGCCGCTATGGGCGGGGTAGACTGCATCGTTTTCGCCGGCGGAATCGGCGAGCACGACGGGCGTATCCGTAAAGGCGTGGTTGAAGATTTAGGCTATATGGGCGTTTATCTCGACGAAAAGAAAAACGCCGAGGTCGGCGACGGTATTTGCGATATTTCCGCCGATAATTCTCGCGTTAAAATTTTGGTTATCCCCACTAACGAAGAACTCGTTATCGCAAGAGATACCGCAAGGCTCGCTTCCGCAAAGTAAATTGTTTGTTTGCAAAGTGAGTTACTTTTGCAAAGAAAAAATCAAAAATTAAAATTTAGGCGCTAAGCCGCAAAACTAATAAAAGATTTTAGCGCAAAGCCGCTAAAAACGTTAAAAAAGGCGCAAAAAGCTTAAAAAACGGAAAAACGCGGCTTGCGTGCTTAAAATAACGTGCGTTTAAGTTTAAATTGCTTAAAAAATATTTGACAAGCGCGTAAAAATGCTGTATAATTAACGGCGCACGTTATGAGTGGTAACGGTATGATAATCGACGTAATCAAATTAAAAAGCGAAGGGCGGCACTGCGGAGCGTTCTCGTTTGCGTATAAGGCGGACGATAAAACGCTGGGTATTCCCGCTGCTTATTACGATGGCGAAGTTGAAGTAACCGCCGATATAGAGCTTTTAGATAAAGACGTTTTAGCAAACGTAACGCTAAAATACGCCGTGTGCGGAGAATGTTCGCGGTGTTTAGAGGCGGCTCGCGGGTGCGTGGAGCATTCGTTTTTTGCTAAGTTTTCGCTTAATCCCAACGCGGAAGAGGGCGAATACCGTTATTCTAGCGGCAAGGTGGACCTTACCGCCGCCGTGAACGAGGAGCTTATTTTAAGTGCTCCCGCCACTATATATTGCAAGCCCGATTGCAAGGGTTTATGCCCCGTGTGCGGTGCAAACCGTAATCTGTGCGATTGCGGGCATTGCGGTTAAACCGCGAAATTGCGGGTTAATCCGCAAACGGGTTAGGTTTAAAAAAATTCCAAAGAGAGGTGCATAGAGATGGCAGTTCCTAAGCGTAAAATTTCCAAGCAGAGAGGAAATAAAAGATTTGCAAGCAACTATAAGGCGGCAATGCCCACTTTAGTTGAGTGCCCCCAATGCCACGAACGCAAGCAAGCTCACAGAGTTTGCGCTAAGTGCGGCTATTACGACGGCAAGCTCATCGTTGAGCAAAAAGCTGAAAACAACGACTAATTCGGCTGTAAACGCCAAAGTAGGCGGATTGCTTTGCAATTCGCCTTATTGTTTTACGCAAAAAACGGTTTTTTTGCCCGTTTTTTAGCTTTTTAAGGGATTATTATGGAAAATAAAATTATGCCGTTAGATGAAAACGTAAGTATAAACGCCGCCGAAAATAAATCGTTAGCCTCGGGGCAAGCCGCTCCGAACGCGGTCGCCGCGGAGCAAGCCGCTCAAAAACCGCAAAAAACGGCAAAAACGGTAAAATCTTCAAAAAACGGTAAGGGTGCGGCGGATTTTAAGCGCAAATACTTCGATTATTACGACGACGTTAAAGACCACACCAATGGTAGGGAAGACTGGTAATGGTTTTTTTGCTGCAATAACTACTAAAAAAATAGGTAAAATTTATGTTTTTAACAGCATTCACGCAGGTTGCCGTAACGTTGGCTTTTATAATTCCGGGGTTTTTGCTTAAAAAATTCAACAAGTTAAAAAACGAGCATTTATCGGGGCTTTCAACTGTTTTAATATACGTTTGTTCGCCGTGTTTAATAATATCTTCGTTTTTTTCGCTAGAGTTTTCGGTTAACGTTTTAATAAAAGCGGGTTGGTTTTTGCTTGCGACCTTGCTTTTACAAACGGCTTTTATAGCAGCGGTATTTTTAATTGTTAAAGATAAAAAAAGCGCGGCAAATCGCGTAGTTTCGGTTGCCGGAGCGCTTGGAAACGTGGGCTTTTTCGGTCTGCCGCTTATTAGGGCTGTTCTGCCCGACGCGCCCGAAGTCGCCGTTTATTCTATGGTTTACGTGTTCTCTATGAACGTTTTGGTTTTCACTATGGGTGCGTTTTGTTTGACGGGCGATAAAAAGCACGTGTCGTTAAAGTCTGCTATTTTAAACCCGTCTACGCTAGCGTTTTTAGCGGGGCTTTCGTTATACGTAACGCGCGTTACGGCGTTTT
>CAYZWD010000114.1:0-4112 GCA_964482115.1 uncultured Acidiphilium sp.
TACGCATGGTATAATACGCTTAAAAAATTTATTTGTCAAGCATAACGGGGTAGGGGCGCGCATATATTATAAACCGTAAGCGGCAAAGCATAAAATTAAAAACGCTTTTTCGCTAAGCTTGTTTTGGGGTGTTTGTATGGAAAAATCAATGGATAAATTTGACGTTTATAAAGACGTGGAAAAAAGAACGGACGGCGATATTTATATCGGCGTGGTAGGTCCGGTTAGAACGGGCAAGTCGACCTTTGTTTCAAAATTTATGGAACTTTCGGTTATTCCGAACATTGCGGGCAAGGCTAAAAAGAGCGTTGCCACCGACGAAATGCCGCTTTCGGGCGCGGGTAAAACCATAACCACTACCGAGCCTAAGTTCGTGCCCGGCGAGGCTGTGCAAATTAAGGTGGCGGGTGGCGGTAAGGCGCGCGTTAGGCTTATCGATTGCGTGGGTTATATGGTAGACGGCGCGCTCGGTAAAGACGAAAACGGCGCTCCGCGTATGGTAAAAACGCCGTGGAGCGATAAGGATATGCCTTTTGAAGATGCTGCGGAACTTGGCACTAAGCGCGTTATTCGCGAGCATTCGACTATAGGCGTAGTGGTTACCACGGACGGCAGTTTTACCGATATTCCGCGTGAAGACTACGCTAAGTGCGAAGAGCGTGTTATTAAAGAGCTTAAACAACTTGGTAAGCCTTTTATAATTTTGCTCAACGTTAAAAACGCTAATTCCGAAGAGGCGCGCGTTTTAGCTAATTCGCTAGAAAAAAAGTACGCCGCGGGCGTGGTCGTAAAAAACGCGGAACAGCTTACCGCCGAAGATATCGACGAGCTGCTTGCCGACGTTTTGTTAGAGTTCCCCGTAACGCGCGCGTCGGTTTACACGCCTAAGTGGTTAAGAACGCTAAGTGCCGATAACGGTGCTATAGCCGCACTTTTGGGCGCTTTGTCTACCGCGGGAGAGGTTAAAAAAATGCGCGACGTGCAAAAAATAGAACAAGCGCTTGCCGCGCTCGATACGGCGGACGGCGTGTATACCGAGCTTAACTTGGGCGACGGCACGGTTAAAATAAATTTTGAGCCTAAGCGCTCGCTTTATTACGAAACGTTATCCGCCGCGGCGGGCGAAAGCGTTGCGGACGACTTCGAAGCCGTTAAATACGTAGCCTCGCTTAAAAAAGCAAAACGCGGATACGAAAAACTTAAAAACGCGCTAGACGAGGCTGAGCAAACGGGCTACGGGATAGTTGCCCCCGCCGAAAACGAAATTAGCGTTGCTCAGCCCGAAATGGTTAAAACGGGCGGCGCTTACGGCGTTAGAATTAAGGCGCAAGCTCCATCGCTACATATAGTAAAAGTAGAAATAGGGGCGGAAGTTAATTCGGTTGTCGGCAAAGAAAGCCAGTGCGCCGAATACGTGCAACGGCTCAAAGAACAATACGAGCAAGACCCGCAAAGCGTTATGCGCGTAGATTTGTTCGGTAGACCGCTTTACAGTTTCGTTAACGATGAAATTTTCGATAAAGCGGGCGGCATGAAAGCTCCTTTCCGCGAAAAACTCAGAAACAACGTGGCTAAATTTGTTAACGAAAAAAATTCCGCGCTTATTTGCTTAACTATTTAGCGGCATAAAATTAGAGATATAAAATTAGCGGTATAAAACTAAAAATCAGCGCTAAAAAACTATCGGTGCGGCTAGCCGTGTAATCGGCGGCAAAACTAGTTGCAAAAAATCGGTTGCAAAACTCGGCGGTAAAAATTAAAACTTCGTAAAGTAAAAACCTCGGATATCGCTCCGAGGTTTTTTTGTGGTAATAGTTTGCCTAAATTTTATCTGATTTTAACCTTGTTTTTAAAGCCGATTTGTTTTTTTAAACCCGCCAACGTGCCGTTAATCGACCTATAGGCGGGTTTTTGCGCTATTTTAAGGTTGTATAGTTAAAAATACATATTGAATATATTTAGGTGGCGATATTAAAACGACTATAATAGCGAAACGCAAATAAATAGTTGGTTTAGACCTTGCATTAAAAAATTTATGCGTTTTTTGCTTAAATCGCTTGACAACGCCGCGGCGGGGTATTATAATATTAGCAGTCAAAGCAAAAGAGTGCTAACACTCAAATATAAATATTGCCAAAATTCGACAAAAACTTAAAAAGTTTTAAGAACCGTAAGGAACTTAGCAAATTTAAAAAGCTAAAAAACTAAGAAAACTCAAAAACTAAAAAACGCAAAAAATGAAAAAATATTCGCAGGAGGTTATAGGTTATGAATATGGAAAAATACACGCAAAAGGCGCAGGAAGCACTTTCGGCAGCCCAAAATAAGGCTTTAACCTGCGACAATCAAGAAATTAAGCAAGAGCATTTAGCCTACGCGCTTTTATCCGAAGAGGGTTTAATTCGCGAGCTTTTAAAAAAGTGCGGCGCTAACGTTGAGGTTTTAACTAGTGCGATAAACACCGAAATATCTACGTTTCCCAAGGTTAGCGGCATCGGTTCGGGCATATATTTAGGGCAAGAGGCGGCAAAAGCGCTTGCCGTGGCTGAAAAACTTGCCAAAGACGGCGGCGACGAGTATATCGGCGTGGAGCATTTGTTTTTAGCGATGCTTAAAAACCCCTCTAAGCGCTTAAAAGAAGAGTTTAACAAGTCGGGCGTAAGCGAGGGTGCGTTTAAAAAGGCGCTTAACGAGGTGAAAACTTCGCCTAACACGACGGATAGCCCCGAGGGCGGCTACGACGCGCTTAAAAAATACGGCTACGATTTAGTGGAGCGTGCAAAAAGCGGCAAGCTAGACCCGGTTATCGGGCGCGACGACGAAATTCGCAACGTAATACGTATACTTTCGCGCAAAACCAAAAACAACCCCGTTCTCATAGGCGAGCCGGGGGTTGGAAAAACCGCGATAGCTGAGGGGTTAGCTCAAAGAATAACCCGCGGCGACGTTCCGGAGGGCTTAAAGGATAAGCACGTTTTCGCGCTGGATATGGGCGCGCTTATAGCCGGCGCTAAATACCGCGGCGAGTTCGAAGAAAGGCTAAAAGCCGTTTTAAACGAAATTAAAAAGCAAAACGGCAAAACCTTGCTGTTTATCGACGAGTTGCACACCATAGTAGGCGCGGGAAAAACCGAGGGCAGCATGGATGCGGGCAATCTGTTAAAGCCCATGCTTGCGCGCGGCGAACTGCATTGCATAGGCGCAACCACGCTAGACGAATATTCGAAATATATCGAAAAAGACCCCGCCTTAGAGCGCCGTTTTCAGCCCGTTACCGTAAACGAGCCTACCGTGGAAGATACCGTTGCGATACTGCGCGGGTTAAAAGAGCGCTACGAAATTTTTCACGGCGTGCGCATACACGATAACGCTTTGGTTGCGGCGGCAACGCTTTCGGACAGATATATTACGGATAGGTTTTTACCCGATAAGGCTATAGACCTTATGGACGAAGCTTGCGCAATGCTCCGCACGGAGATAGATAGCATGCCCACCGAAATGGACGTTATTTCGCGCCGAATAATTCAACTTCAAATAGAAGAAATGGCGCTTAATAAAGAGAGCGACAAACTTTCGAAAGACCGTTTAGCGGGCGTAAAAAAAGAGCTTAGCGAAAAGCGCGCGCAGTTTGCAGAGCTTAAAGCGCAATGGGATAACGAAAAGCGCGGTATAGACGGCGTTAAGCAAACGAAAGCTCAGATAGACAAAATTAAAACCGATATAGAAAACGCAAAAACTTCGGGCGATTACGCTTTGGCGGCAAAACTGCAATACAGCGAGTTGCCCGCATTGACCGAAAAGCTGAAAGCAGCCGAAAACGCTACGCAAAAAACCGAACGCAGCTTGCTTCGAAACGAGGTTACCTCCGACGAGATTGCTAAAATCGTGGCTAAGTGGACGGGAATCCCCGTAAGCAAGCTTATGGAAAGCGAAAAACAAAAGCTGTTAAAACTTGCCGATAAGCTGCACGAGCGCGTAATAGGGCAAAACGAGGCGGTCGAAAAGGTGGCGGACGCAATACTCCGTTCGCGCGCGGGCGTTTCCGACGAAAACAGACCTATAGGTTCGTTTTTGTTTTTAGGTCCTACGGGCGTAGGTAAAACCGAGCTTGC
>CAYZWD010000115.1:0-2251 GCA_964482115.1 uncultured Acidiphilium sp.
GTATAAATAATAGCATATTGCTATAACGCAAAGCAATATCAAAAGCAGCGCGGTATAGCTGTTTTTTATTTTAAAACCGCCGTTTTTTCCGCCGTTTTTGCCGCTTTTGCCGCTTTTGCCGTTTTTGCCGCCGCTCTTACCGCCGTTTTTGTTACCGCTAGCACTTCCGCTTTTAGTTCCGCTTTTTTTGCCGCTAGCGCTTCCGCTACTACCAAGTCCGCTTTTAGTTCCGCCTTTGCCGCCCTTAGAGTTATTAGTTTTTTTAGCGCTTTTAGAGTTTGAATTTTTAATGTTTTTATTTTTCGCGTCTTCGCCGCTATAAGAGTTAAAATTTATTATATTATCGTTGTTATTTTCATCGTTTGGCATAAATAACGCGCTCCCCTAGCAATTTTTAAAAAGTAGTAAAGTAAAATAATAAAAGAGTAAAAAGCTGAAAAGTTAAAAAGTAAAATTTAAAAATCAATTTTCGTCGAAATAGTTATACTGAACCACGGTAATAGCCAGTGTTAACTGCGTTTTACCGCGTTCGATAGAAAAGGTTAAAACGTCGCCAACGCCGATATTTTCGCCGTAAAGATAATACAAAAAGTTTTCGGCGCGGTTTATGACGTAAGTTGTGCCGTTAATTGTAACGGCGCGTAAAATATCGCCTACTTTCAAGCCCTCGCCGCCCGCGTAAAGGCTGCCGTCTTGCGAAACCTCCGTTACCTCAACGCCTGTGGTAACGCCCCAGCTGTAGCGGTTATCCGTAACGCTTACGCCCAGCTTATACCGCCCCGGAACGTAGCCGTTTTGTATTATAGCGGCGCACACTTCCTTAACTACGGGTGCGGGAATTACCGCGCATATTTGCGTTTGCTTAAAATCTGAAAGCGAGGTTATAAGCCCCGCGAAAAAACCGCCGCGCTCCAAAAACAACCCGCCTGAGCCCGACGGTTTTACGTAGGCGTCGGTTAAAAGATAGCGTGAAGTTTTGCCCTCGCCCGCGTTGAACAAATAATTAACGTTGCTTAAAACGCCGCGGGTTGATAGCAAAGTGCTATCGGCAAGCAAATTGCCTGCAGCGGCAACCGATTCGCCGACGTAGAACTCGTCGTCGTACGTAGCTACTATCGGGAGCTTGCCCGAAACGCGCATAACGCAAATATCGGTTTGCGGGTCGCTCCCTACGGGTTTAAGCGTTCCGTCGTCGGTTGAAAAAGTAAGCGTTTCTCCGCCGTTTTCGTAGCGCGCAACCACCGACTTAGCCCCCGCCACACTCTGGTGCGTAGCGGCGATATACGTATCTTGCCCGTCCGTAGAGCAAGCGACCGCCACACCCGAAGTTATCGCCGTTGCAGACTCGGTTTGCACGGTGAGTGCCACGGTGCTAGCGAGCGCGTTTTCTAAAACCTCGGTTAAAGGCAGTTTTTCGTATTCGGCGCGGCTGCTTTCGTCTATAACGGTGAACGCAACCGAGGTAACCCTAACGCTTTGGTCCGGTGAAAAATCGGCAGTCGGCTCGTCGGTATCGACGACTTGCTCCGGCTCGTTACACGCAAAAAGCCCGCATACGAGGATTGCCGCCGTAATGAGCGCGGCGGTTTTTATCGCTTTTTTTAATAATGAGTTTTTCATAAACGTTTGCTCCGATAACGGCGGCAAAATCTCCGCTAATTTTAGTTGCGGAATTTTTTTAAAGGAATTTTTTTCGCTAAATTTTCCCGCGGAATTTTTTTCGCTAAATTTTCCCGCGGAATTTTTAAGTAATAATTCTAAATAAAAATTCTCTGCCGCCGCTTGTGTTTGTTGTTACTTTACTATTTTAACATTAAATTAAAAAATTTTCAACCGCTTTTATGCCCGCGCGCGCATTATTATTGAAGAATACGTTACGGAGCTTAACGCAAACGAATATAAACCGTTAACGAAGTTTTTAAAAGGCTCGTTAACGAGGTTGTTAGCAAAACGCAAAAGTTAAAAAAACGTAAAAAACCGCAAAACCAACGAAAGCGAAAAAAAAAGAGCCGTCAAGCTAAAAATGGCTAAAAAAAACCTTAAACACCGTAAAAAGACAACGAAAAAAGGATTGCAAAAAAACTTGCAATCCCTGCCCCGCCTAAAAAGCGGAGCCGTTTAACGAAAGCAACCGCTTAAATAATGGGTTTAACCTTAAATTTTTTAAGGCTTAGCAATCGCCGTAGCCACTCGTTTTTATTTTCATACTTTCCGCGCAAATTCCGCTTTGCCAAAGTTTAAAAATCTTTGC
>CAYZWD010000115.1:2351-4059 GCA_964482115.1 uncultured Acidiphilium sp.
TTATTTTCATACTTTCCGCGCAAATTCCGCTTTGCCAAAGTTTAAAAATCTTTGCAAAAGATTAAAAAACTTAACGCCGCGAAATTTATCCGCTAAAAACCGAGAATGCTTATCGGCAAAAACGCTAACGCCCGCGCGCCTACGTTTTAAGGCGCTTGGTGGGGTATAAAAAACAGTCGGTAGCGGCAAAACAGCCGTAAACAGCCGTTTAAACAAGCACAATCAGCCATGATTAGCCGTGATTAGCCGTGATTAGCCGTGAAAACAGCCGAAAAACAGCCGCATAAATCTAAGTTTACGCCAACGCCGACCGTAATATTATTATGAACCCGCCGCGCGATTATATACCTAAAAAACTCAAAAAAAACAAAAAACCAGAATAAAAAATTAAAGACCGAAAATTTACATAAAGCGGGTAAGCTCGGCGTCCGCACGGCTAACGCCGGGCGAAACGATACTATCATAATCGACGTAAAAGCGTTTACCTTTAGCGCAATAATACTCGACGAAACTTAGCGAAGTGATAGCGAGCGCCGCGAACGGCAACGAAATAATAAGCCCCGTTAAAAAGGTGAACAGCGCGACAGAAACGTTTATATAATAAAGCAAAATGAGCATAAACGCATAGTTTCCCGTTAAAGACATAAGGCTTTTGCCGTCCGGGAATGCAAGCTTAAACGCCTTAAAAAAGTTACGATTTTCGCAAACCATAATGGGTACTATGCGCGAGGTTGCCGCCCGCAAAACCGCAAAGCCGAAAACCAGCGCGAGTATACCCGAAAGTATTGCAAAAAACGAAATATATTCAATTAAATATACGGCTAAAACCACCGAAACGCCCAAAATAACGGTGCCCGCTATAAGTTCGATTGCGGCGATTATCGCCCCGTACGAAAACGCCGCGCCTGCCGAAACCACTAAGGTTGGCAAAAAGCTGAAATGCGTGTAAGAGGACATATGCTCGTTAAAAATTCTGCCGAAGGCGTAATCGCCCGCAGCCAAAAGCACTTTGCATACGTATAAAAAAGCCACCGCGCCGATTGCCGCCCACTTTATTGCGGAAACGTGAGTTTTTAGCATATCCGTAAACGCCGCGAACGTTGCGGGCAAAGTTTTAGTAGCCGCGGCAATGCTGCCGTGCACCAAACCGCTGAAAATATCGCGCACGTTGTTTATCAGCGCCGAAAACTCAGCCGCCTCGAACACGGGCGAAAGCCCCGGCAACACCACCAAATAGGCGATAAGCACGGTAAACGCCACGCAAAGCAACCTATACAGCGTTGATTTATATAAATAGTTTATGTTCGAAAATAAAACCCTAAAGGCGTTTCGTATACGCATAACCGCTCCGTAATTGAATTTAATAAGCTTATTACAGTTTTTGCTAAACTTATTATTCTTTATCGTTTTTTAAAAAAAGTATCGTGATTTATCGTTTTTATAAACTTATTATACTTTATCGCGCAAGCAAAGTCAACAAAATTAGCAAAAATTTTCACCTTTATGAACACTGAGCGGCAAAACTCGATTTCTCGTATCCGTAAGCGTGCCGCGTTTTTACGCGGCGGAATCTCTGCGCGAATACGAACGGATTTCGCCCGCCTTATGCTACGTCGCGCGCGCGTTTACGCGGGCAAGATTTACCGCGTTCGCGCGGAAGTTTGTTTGTTTTTGCGCTTAAAAATTTAATTATTACAAATTTTTATAT
>CAYZWD010000116.1:0-4042 GCA_964482115.1 uncultured Acidiphilium sp.
TTTTTTGCTCAATATCTTTCATATTGTGTAGGATATAGCACTCCCTTAGGAGGGGGCTGTTATATCCGTTTAACTAAGGAAGCGTATTCGGATACGTATTCTATGCAAAAAATTTTTTATTAAAAAAACTTGCGAGAGGCTAGATACAAGCAAATGCAATAAATAATCAACCGCCCTAACCTTTGCCAAAGAATTTTACTATATTTAGGCGGAAATGTCAAACTAAGCGGGGGCGTTTTTATTATTTAAACCAAAAGTTTTAAAATTTTTTACTTTTTCGCTTTGACAATTACAAAAAATATGATATACTGTTTAAAAATGATACCGTTAAGCGGTTTTGGGCTTGGAGGTCCGTTATGAAAATTTATAAGGTTGTGCCTTTTTCTGAAACTTTAGTCGTTAAAAAACAAGAATCTGCGCAAAACGCAATCGTTAAGTTTTTTGACGTTATAGGGCAAGAATGCGTTGACGGTTGGGAATTTCACTCTATGTCTCCCGTGACCGTTACCAGAAAATTGAGCAAGTTTAAACAAGTTAACGAAAATTATCACGCTTTCATATTCGTTAAAGACGTTAAGGACGAGCAATAATCCGCTTTTTGCACGTAAAAAGGCAAAAACGGCAAAAAAACTAAATTACGTTAAACTAAAACAAATATAATTAAAGCAGGTATGAATCAAATTTCATGCCTGCTTTTCTATGATTTTTTACTATAATTCAATTATTCGTATTGTTTTATAATTTAACTATCTCTATAACCGTAAGCGTTTTTTTGGTTACCGTTACTTTCACGTTGTAGTCCGAAAACCTCATGCCGAAAACTTCACCGTCGTTTTTTTTATATCCGGGGCGCGGATCTTGCTTTAAACACTCTATCAAAGCGGAAAGCTTTTCGGGAGGAAGTGTATTTTTCACGTTTTCGGCTAACTTTACCTCTAATTCGTTAATCGAACCGAGCTTTTCTGTATAACCGCCGCTCGCGTCCGCGTGGCAATCGCTATACGGAACGTAAGGCTTTATATCAAAAATCGGCGTGCCGTCTAGCATATCGGCGCCGGCGACGCGCAAACAGCATCCGCAAGAAGTAAAACGCTCCACCCCAAGCAGCTTCACTGATGACAGCCCCAAACTGTTAGGGCGAAACGGAGAACGACTTGCAAACACCCCTACCCGTTTGTTGCCGCCAAGCCGAGGCGGGCGAACGGTCGGGCTGAAACTTTCGCGGTGCGCCTTTGAAAAATCGAAAATCACCCACAAATAATCGAAGCCGTCAATTTCTTTAAGCGCGTTTTCGTCGCGATATTTAGGCGTAAAAATTATAAGCGATTCAGCCGACGGCGAAAGCCCGCTTTGCCGCGGTATTCCGAATTTTTCTTTAAAATCATTTTTAATATACGCAATCGGCTCGATTTCGCGTTTTTCGATTAAATTGCTAGAAAACTCGCCCGACTTTAGCTCGAATAGCGGCGATTTAGCCGCGTTTTTTATTTCTTCTTCTGCCATAATTTTTTATTCTTATCGTTTTATTTTATCGGCAAAAATTATTTTAAGCCGCATTTTTTCGCTCGTTTTTTAAACAAAATTTTTTCACGGTTTTTTTTACTTTTTTTGCGCAGAATTTATTGTTGCTTTGTTTTAAATTCAATTTTTAACTTTTTTAATAAACTTCAAAGGCTAACTACGCGATAATCGACCTATAGGCGCACTTTTATTGTTTTTTTACTCTGAATTAGAGAACTTTAAAAAACCGACAAAAAATACCGCCAACTACGCGATAATCGACCTATAGGCGCACTTTTGTTAAATTTTAAATAAACCGAATCGCACGAAATTAAAATTTGCAATTCACTTACAAAAATTCACAAAAACATCTCAACTATCGGTGCCGGCAGAATTACTAACTATATTATTAAGCCAAATACCCTTACCCGTTAAAAACACGCCGGCTGCGCTTTTTAAAATATTAATCGCGTTACACGCGAAAAATAAAGGAATAATAGAAATTTGAGTAAATCGGCTTAAGCACAGTGCTAGCGGCACCGAAACGAGCCACGTAAACCCGCTATCGAATGCAAAAGTTAAAAACACTTTTCCGCCCGAGCGTAACGTATTATAAGAGGCGTTGGCAACGGCGTCTACGGGGATAATGCACCCCGCGATTATAATCAAGCTAGAAGCAAGTGAGCGCACCTCGCCGGACATATTGTATAGCAACGGGAAAAAGGGAGAAATAGCAAGCGAAATTACCGCAATAACCGCGCAAATCATAACCGACAGCCCCATCATCGCGCGCGACGCTTTTTGCGCCTCTTCGCGTTTGTTTTGACCTAGCATTTGCCCTAAAAGAATACCTATCGACGTGCCAAGCGATAAATTAACCACGTTTAGCGTGTTTGAAAGGGTTGAAACTATGCTAACTGCGGCGTAGGCGTCTAGCCCGCGAGTTGAATAGCATTGATTTATCGTAGTCATTCCGCTAGACCACAAAAACTCGTTAACTAAAAGAATAATTGAGGTTTTTATTATGCCGAAAAACACTTTTTTAGTGACTTCGGGCTTAACGCCGCGCTTAACGAAACTATATTTTTTGTTCAAGTGCAGCCTTAGCATAAGCAAAACTACCTCGACGTAGCGCGAAATTACGGTTGCGATAGCCGCCCCGTCAACGCCGAGCTCAGGCATTCCGAGCTTGCCGAAAATTAAAACGTAATTCAACGCCAAATTAATAACGACAGCCACCGCTGAAGCTATCATGGGATAAAGCGTATCCGCCGTTTCGCGCAAAGTGCCGGCGTAAGCTTGCGAAAGCCCGAACGGAATAATACCTATTAAAATTATTAAAATATAGCGAGTGCCAAAATCTATAACGGCTTGCTTATCTGCAATAGCGTCGTCGCCGTTAACGAAAAGCCCTATCAAATTTTCGCCAAAAAAGTATAAAATTGCCATTCCGACGAGCGAAATTATAACCGCAACTGCGATTTTACAAATAAACGTAAACTTTATGCCGCTTTGATTGCCCGTGCCGAAAAATTGCGCGGTGTAAATACCTACCCCGCCGACCGCACCGTATAAACACAGTTGCAACACGAAAAACAGTTGGTTTGCACTAGAAACGCCGTTAGTTTGCAGCTTTCCCAAACTGCCAACCATTATGTTATCGAGCAGCCCCGAAAAATTAGTTATCGCATTTTGTATAACTATCGGCATAGCCGTAACGAACAGCAACGCAAATAACGCTTTGTTTGTTTTAAAAAAGCTTGATACCGCTTTTATCATAAAAGTACTTTTTCCTTGGTCATTTTTTTGCGTATTATAAGAGAGTTTAACGCCGATTTTGCAAATTTGGCTTTGTTAAAACTTCATTGGTTCGGCTCTTTAATGGCTATGTTTTAATCGCCTATTTTTTGCTCGCTTTTTTTGACGTGCATAATTTTATTGCCGAATTTTTTCCGCAAACTGTTTTTTCCGCGAATTGTTTTAGCCGCGTTCGTAAATTTGCCAGCCGTTTTACACCGCCACGCATTAGCTTTATACGCGTTTTTCTCGTTTTTATCAGCAGTTTGAAAGCCGAGTTTTCGATATCGCGGTTTTAAAGCCACGGTTTTTAAACCTTGCGATTTCTAAAGACTAATTATATAACAAAAGCGAAACAAAAGCAAACCTTTTTACCCCCGCTTGGTTATTTGTTGTTAAGTGGCGTGATTTTATTGCATAAAGCATTGTTTTATATCGCGCAACCGTTAGCCAATAGTTTTTTAACAGTTTTGCAAAAGTTTTGCCGACGTTTTTTTCAATAGTTTTGTCAGTTTTGTCAGTTTTGTCAATAAATTTTAAAAGAATTTTTTTGCCTAAATTAAAAAAACGCTTGCATTTTTTCACGCGTTAGTATATACTGTTTAGGTAAGCGTTTTTAGCCGAGCACATTTTAAAACGCCATCGGCTTAAATTAACGTTTCAAGCGACAATTTAATACGCACGGAGGATTATCGAAGCGGTCATAACGAGGCGGTCTTGAAAACCGTTTGCCTTAGCGGGCACG
>CAYZWD010000117.1:0-4031 GCA_964482115.1 uncultured Acidiphilium sp.
GTTTTTCGTTGCAAAATATGCATGGCCGCCCGAAGTTAGAGCAAGCTCTCTCTCTCCGTTTTTAAACACGATTGCCGAATCGCCCTCTAATAAATACGCCTCGCTTAGCGCTTGCTTTTGGGCAAAAGCCTTTTCGAAATCGCAAACGCGCTCTTCGTAATGCGGGCAACAAAGCCCTTTTAAAACGCCCAAGCCGCCGCAAAGCTTATAGCCCTCGCCACCGTGAAACCGGTCGGAATCGGTATACGCTTGCTCGAACCAACAAATAGCCCCGGCGGATAGCCCGACTATTATAACCCCTCGCTCGTAAGCGTTTAAAACCTTTTGCAAAACGCCCGTTTTTTTCCAATGTTCAAGCATAAAAAGCGTATCTCCGCCGCCTACGTAAATTAAATCGGCCTTTTCAAACTTAGAATTTATTTTTTCTTCGTTCATTTCGCCGTAAACGCTTAGCACGCAATCGGCTTTTATATCGAATTCCGACGTATAAGTTTTTCTGAACGAGTTAAAATACGGCATGCTATCGTGGCTCGCCGTGCCTATAAACACACCCACGGCGCGCCGTTCGCCCGCGTGCTTTTTTGCAAGTGCGGCTACGTATTCGTCGATTTTTAGCGTCGTTTTTTGAGCTATCGAACCGCCGCCGATGGCGATTATATATTTATCTGTCATAATTTTATCGTTAACAAAGTAATTTTTTAGTTGCTTTTTTTATTTTCGGCTGTATCTTTTTTGACGAAAGCTATAAGCTCGGCTTTTTCGTTAGCCACCTCGCCGTTTATTACCGCCGTTAAAAGCTTTTTTAGCGTTACGCCGCTAGCCTTGCCGCTTACGCCTAACGGAATTAAATCGTTGCCGTTGACGGCTAAGGTCTTTAGCGAATATCCGCCGTTTTTTATAACGAATTTCAGCAAAAGTTCTTGTTTTTTTATTTCTAATAATTCGCTAGGATTTGCCAGCGCCTTTTTATAATTTAAAATTGCAAAGCAAAGTTCTTCACCCAAACCGTTAAGCGTGTTTTTTACGCGTTGCTCGCTTGAAAAACACGCGTTTCTATTTTTTAATATTCCTAAAATTATTCGCGCGGAACGCTTATCGGCTTTAAGCCGTTTTAGCGCTAAATCCGCATTTTTATAAGGTAAATTTTCAAAAAGCAAGGCGAACCTAACGCAAAAATCGTTTGCCGCAACGCTTATCCACCGCCCCGTTTCGCCGTTTTTAAAATTTTCGGCGTTTTCAGAGCCATGGGTAATTTCGGTATTTTCGGTGCTATCGATAATTTCGGCTCGGGCACAGTTATCGTTATCAAAACCGACTATTTCGGGCAAAGCCTCTGCTAAAACGCAATAGTATTCGCTGTAAACCTCGCAAAAAAATTTACCTAAAATCATTTTTTTCAGCTCGGAATAAACCCTTTCGGGCGAAAGGCTTTTTACGCCCTCTTTGTACTTAAAAAGCGCGGCTTTCGTTGATTTTTCGATTTTAAAACCCAACGTCGAGCAAAACCTAAGCGCCCGCAAAACTCGCAACGCGTCTTCTGAAAAGCGTTTTTCGGCCTCGCCCACCGCGCGTAAAATTTTTTGTTTCGCGTCGCCCTCTCCGCCAAAAAAATCTATCAACCCCTCGCACCCGTTTGTTTTTTTACCGTAATACAAGGCGTTGCAAGTAAAATCGCGCCTAGCCGCGTCCGTTTTCATGCTCGATTCAAAACTGACAAAAAGCGGTTTTCTTAAATCTTTATAATTGCCGTCCTTTCTGAAAGTAGTTATTTCATATTCGTTTTTATCTACAATAACGCCTACCGTTCCAAAGTTTTCGCCTTTTAAATCTAGCGAATATCCGCTAAAAACGCGCTTAACTTCGTTAGGAGAGGCGTTAGTGGCTAAGTCTATATCGTTAACGGGCAAAGCAAGCAACGCGTCGCGCACGCAACCGCCCGCAAAATAACACGAATAGCCCGCGCATTCGAGTTTATTTATAATAAGCCTTGCGCCGCCCTCGCCCAAACCGAAGTTTAGCGAGCGTTCATCCTCTGCCGCCACCTTACCGCAAGGCAAATTTTCGCCGCCCGAAAAACTCATTCTATATGCTCGTATTTATTAAGAAGTTTTAAAAACTCTGAAAGCGCGTAAGAATAATTTTTTTCTTTATTTACGACTACGCCCGTCATACGCTCGGGAAAAACGGGGGTAACGTTAAGCTCGGTTAGCACGCCCGCCGCTATTTCGTCAACGATATATTCGCGCGGAACGCACGCAATACCCATGCCGCGTTTAGCCATTTCAACTATAAGTTCCACGCTAGAAAGCTCGTATTCGGGGGTGAGTTTAACGTTTAAATCCGCCGTAAAACGGTCTATTTCTTGGCGGGTGCTGGTGTTTGCGTCTAACATTAAAAGCGGATAATTCGTCATAGTTTCAAGCTTGAGTTCGCGCCCGAAAAGATGTGAAAAATCGCGGTTAACGGCAAAAACGTCGTGCAAGCGCCCGGTTTGACCGGTGAACGTAACGCCTTTTTCATCGAACGGAATACTAACGAAAGCTACGTCCGCCTTATTGTTTTTTATAAGCTCTAGCGACTGTTTGCTAGAAGAATTTATAAACGTTAGGTTTACATTCGGGTACATGGCGTGGTATTCGACTATATATTTCATTAAATAGTGGGTTACGAACGTATCGGACGCGCTTATGCGAATGTTGCCCGTTGCAACGTTGGTTATTGCGGAAAAATCGTTTTCGGCTTTATCTAGCTTTTCAAGCACCTCAGAAACGATTTCAAACATTTTTTTACCGCCGTCTTCGGTGAGTTCCATTCCGCGCGCAACCCTGTTAAACAGCTTACCGCCTAGCTGGCGCTCCAACTGCTTTATGGCTTGCGAAACCGCCGGCTGAGAAATATAAAGCTCCTCAGCCGCTTTGGTTAACGAGCCGCACCGTGCGACCGTATAAAAAACTCTGTAAAGATCAAGATTTACCACTTTTTGCCTCCGTTTATTGCAGAATTTAAAAATCTTTGGTTTATTTAAAAACCGCTATTTACCTACGCAAAACTTTTCAAAAATTTTATCTATTACGTCTTCGCTAGCGGTAGTTCCGGTAATTTCGCCTAGCTTTTCCCACGAAGCTTTTATATCGCAAGAAACTAAATCAAGCGGGTATACGCCTATCGCGGATATTGCGCCGTTTAACGCCTCCGCCGCTTCGCTAAGGGCTAAATAATGCCGCTTTTGCGTTACGTATTCGCCGTTAATATCAACGCCGCCCGCACCACGATCACGCAGAATTTGCCTTAATTTATCTATATTGTTTTGCGTTTTGCAAGATATAACTACGTCAGGCTTAAAATCGCCGAAACCCAAAAATCGTTCGCCTTCAGCGCTTTCGCAAGATTTAATAGCTATATCGCTTTTGTTTAGCACGGATATAACGTTTTTATCTTTTAAAGAAGCGTAAAGCGACTTTTCCTCGTCGTCTAGCCCACGCGAGCCGTCCGCCACGAAAAGTATAAGATCGGCGGCGTTTATCGTATCCATCGAACGACCTATGCCTATTTTTTCAACCTTATCGTCGGTATCGCGAATGCCGGCCGTATCGTAAAGCGTAAATTTTACGCCGTCTATTTCGGTTTTACCCTCAACAACGTCACGCGTAGTGCCCTCTACCTCGGTTACGATAGCGCGTTGCTCGCCGCAAAGCTCGTTTAAAAGCGAACTTTTGCCCGTATTAGTTTTGCCCGCGATTGCTACTTTTACGCCGTCTGAAATAAGTCTGCCCGACGAATACGAACGAATAAGCTTATCAAGCTCGCCCTTTACGGTTATTAACCGTTGTTTTACGCTTTCACCGCTTTGCTCTATCAACCCCTCCTCGGGATAATCTATATTCGCGTCGATTTCGGCAAGTACGTCGGTGAGTTCGGATTGAAGTTCGCAAATAGAGTTTTTAAGCTTTTCGCGAAACAAATAGTAGCCCGATTTAATCTGCGCGACGCTTTCGCTGTTAATCATATCGATAAGCCCTTCGCACGAAGAT